>SLIL01000367.1 GCA_007135645.1 Bacteroidales bacterium | reverse complement strand
TTTACCGTTAGTCCCAGTGCCATTTTCAAAAAAAGTACCATGGCACCGGCCCAGATCGATATCAATGGTATTGTAAGCTATGATCAGATGATTGATTTTGGCCCCATGATCAGGTCAAACATGGCAAAAGGGGTGGTGGATGCCATTGGTTTTGTGGCTGGATACCATTTTCTTGAAAACTGGTATTTTGGATACATGTATGAGCACCCCGTAAACAGAGTGAGGCTTGCATCCAGGCAAACCCATGAGATATCACTCAGGTACCAGTGGTTTGGTTCCAGAAACAGCCATTTCCGTGCTCCCAGGTTCTTTTTAAATGACAGGAGAAGAAGATAATATGCATAACGTAGGTTTGATAGATTGATGAACCCCCGGGAACATTTTTCCGGGGGTTTTTGTTACCTGTGGATTTATTGTACTTTTGATAGGAAATACTTTCACCCATGGCTGATTATCGTGTGCTGAAGCTTAATGACACTGTGCTGGGCTTGCATGAACTTTCTGATCTTTATCACCGGAAGTTCCATGATCCGGCCACTCCCCAATGGGAACGCGATGTATATGAATTTATCCGGCAATGGATACATAGCAAGGACCATATTGATGTTACAACTTCCGGCTCCACTGGTAAACCCAAAACAATTTCCCTGAAAAAAAAATGGATGATCCATTCAGCCCTTCAAACCTGCCGGTTTTTCGGGCTGAATGAACAAACATCTGCACTGCTTTGTCTGCCTGCTGCCTATATTGGCGGCAAAATGATGATCGTAAGAGCATTTGTTTCGGGCATGAATCTTATCATTGTAAAACCCACCTCCAATCCCTTTGCCAGCCTGGGTGATCAGGTAGATTTTGCCGCACTTACCCCGCATCAGCTTTATGAATCTATTGAAACCATTACCAGCAAACCTGTTGTTAAAACCCTGATTATCGGCGGTGGTGCTATGGATCCTGAGCTGGAAAAACGGGTGGAGAAGCTGCAGGCCAGGGTTTATGCCACCTACGGAATGACTGAGACCAGCTCACACATTGCTTTAAGGGCAGTGAACGGAATCAATAAGCAGGAAGAATACCTGGTGGTGGGAGACACAAAAATCTCTTCGGATGAGCGGGGATGCCTGGTGATTGATAATCCCGCAATTTACAATGATGTGCTTATCACCAACGATCTGGTGGAAATTCTGGACAACAAGAGGTTTCGTTATATGGGAAGGGCTGATAATGTGATCAACAGTGGCGGGGTAAAGATCATCCCTGAAGAGATTGAAAAAATTATTTCCCCGCTCAGGCCCGAAAGGATGATACTGGGTGCAGTGCCCGACAAGAAACTGGGTGAGAAAGTAGTGCTTTTTGTTGAAACTCTTCATTTGGATACCGATCAAAAGCATATCCTTACTGAAAAAATCAAAAACAAGGTAAAACCTTATGCAGTTCCACGGGTTATTTTTTATGTTGATCCTTTTCCCGAAACGCCGGGAGGGAAAATTGACCGGAAGAAACTTCATAAAGCGATAATCGATGATAAAGGAAACATCAAGGGAAACCATTGAAAGTATTTATTCTCAGCAGAAAGATTTTTTTAATTCCTTTAAAACAAGGGATGTGAATTTCAGGCTGCAGATGCTTAAAGCATTCAGGGCAGCCATTCTGAAGTATGAGAAAAGGATATCCGATGCATTGTATGCCGACCTGAGAAAGTCCCCACAGGAGGCGTATCTTACCGAGATCAGCATCGTAATCCAGGAGCTTGATCTTCATATTGCAAAAATTAAGAAGTGGTCAAAACCCAAAAGGGTTCCCACTCCCTTTTACCTGCTGCCATCCTCCAGCAGGGTCATCTATGAGCCTTTGGGATTGTCCCTCATTATAGCACCCTGGAATTACCCTTTCCAGTTGCAGATGAATCCTTTGGTTGGGGCGATCTCATCGGGTTGCTGTGCCATACTGAAGCCCTCTCCCGATACCCCTGCCACAGCAAAGGTGATGGAAGAACTCGTTGCCGAAACCTTCCCGCCTGAGTATATCTCTGTAATTCAGGGAGGGAGAGAGACCAATGAGCGGTTGCTGAAGCACCGGTTCGACCTGATTTTCTTTACCGGAAGCACAACCGTGGGAAAAGTAATTATGAAAGCCGCCGCAGAGCATCTTACCCCCGTGGTGCTCGAACTGGGTGGTAAAAGCCCTTGTATTGTTGATCGTGATGCTGATATTCCTACAGCAGCGCGCCGCATAGCCTGGGGGAAACTCATCAATGCCGGTCAGACCTGCATCGCACCTGATTATATCCTTGCCCATGAGGATGTGAAAGAGGATCTCATAAAAGAACTCATCCGTAATATGGAAACGATGTATGGCAGCGATTTTAAAAACAGTGATTTTTATCCCCGTATTGTCAACGAAAGGGCCTTTGATCGCCTGAGTGCTTTGCTCAATGATGGCAAGGTCCGGTATGGGGGTATAACGGATAAAGCCGATAGATTTATCAGTCCTTCCATTCTGGATGAAGTAAGTCCGGATGCTCCCGTGATGCAGGAAGAGATCTTTGGCCCCATATTGCCGGTGCTTACCTTTAACCAGGCCGAAGAAGTGATCTCTTTCGTAAACCAACGGGAAAAGCCACTCGCTTTTTACTATTTCGGAAAGAATGCAAAGGCCCGTGAAATACTATCAAAAACCACATCAGGTGGGGGTTGTATAAATGACACACTGGCACATATCATTAATCATAATCTCCCATTTGGCGGGGTAGGCAACAGTGGTACGGGTTCCTATCACGGATATAATAGTTTTCTGGCCTTCAGCCACAAAAGGGCCATTGTAAAAAGTGCTACATGGATTGATCTTCCGGTAAAATATGTCCCGTTTAAAGGTTTCAATTTAATAAGGAAACTGCTGTAGTAATGGAATGGGCTCATAAAAACAAACTAACGATGCGAGAAATAAAAAGTGCAGGTTCATCCGGGGTTCCGGATCTCCGATGGTTGTTTGAAAAGAAGTTTATCATCCGCAGTGTGGTCGTGGCTACAGCTGTATTCTTTCTGGTTTATGTGGCCACCTTACCGGTGTTTATAAAGCCTCTGTACGAGTCGGAAACTATCATTTATGTTCCCCTTACCCTGATCTCCCAGCAACATCAGCAGCAGGGGATAGGTTTTGGAGGAAATGCCGAGATCGACTGGCATATTCAGGTCCTTAAATCCACCCGCATGCTCGACAGCCTGAATTTGTTGTTTGGCTTCTCGGGGCAATGGGGAAAAGATATGAACCTGCCCGACGCCCGCAGTAAATTGTACCAGGCCATTTCATCGCGCATAAACATTGGGAAAACCCGGTATGGTTCGGTTTCGGTAAAGGTGCGTCATACGGATCCTTCCATGGCTGCAGAAATTTCAGGCCAGATTGTGAGCATTGGAGATGCCATCAGGGAAGATATCCTGCATGACAACCGGTACAGTGCGTTTGATTTGGCCAGGGAGCGTTACAGGCAAAAAGAGGAGAAAGTTGCGGAGATGCAACGTATTATAGAGCAGGAGGCGAGCCGCAGAAGAGATGTATCTCCCATTCCCGGGACCAATTTTCATGAAATCCTTGTTGTTTATGAAGATGAACTCCGCGAATTAAGAACCTTGCGCAACGACTACAAAAGAAAGAAAAACAGCCTGAACACCCCGCTCCCTTCGTCGTATATTGTTTCCGAAGCAGTGGTTGCCCACCAGCCTGTATGGCCGCCACGAAAACTGCTTTCACTGGCGTCGGCTCTGGTAGTTTTGCTGGGACTGGTGTTTTTTGAAGTGATCAGGCTCGATAAACAAACCGGATCTTCAGATGCGTAAATGGGCTATCATTTTTCTTACGGTATTTATAGCGGTATTGTTTTCCATAACGGCGGCGATGCAGCACCATCTGCTTTGGATGGCATCAGCTTGTGTGGTACTTGCCATGCTGGGATGGGTTGTGCTGCGTCTGGACTGGATGCATTATCTCTTACTCTTGATTGCAATTACTCTCCCATTTTCTGTGGAGATCCCATTTATTGGTAACTCCATGCTCCGGGTGCCGGGCGA
>SLIL01000184.1 GCA_007135645.1 Bacteroidales bacterium | reverse complement strand
GTGCAACTGAACATGAGGCTGATCAGGGAAGGCGAAGACTTTCTTCTGAGTGTGGCTGGTAACGGGACCTTTTCTGCCGGTGGAACAGGGGTGTCCATGTCCGTGGCCGGGAAGTTTGAGACCAAGGATAGTGAAATCAGTTTTGGCCTTTTTGTAGCGGTTAGTGCAGGTGTGGGCATCCCAATAATTCCGGGGGTTATTACGCTCAATGGCCTGGGAGGGGGTTTTTACTATCGACCTGTCAATGACGACTTCGGAATGGTTAGAGATGCTTCCAAAATTGATTTTCTTAAAACCCCTACAGCAGAAGAAGGAATGAGGTTTGCTGCATTTCTTTATGCAAAGGTTGGCATAGTAGAGCCAACCCTTGAAGGAACTTTTTACATGGAAATAACCGATCAGTTTACAAGTTTGTATGTAAACGGATTAATCATGGAACAACCGAAGGAAAGGCTTTTTGCCAATATGGTAGTTACCGTGTATTACGACACCAGGCAAATGATCCAGGGAGAGATCAAAGTTAATATAGACTACTATTCTGTAGTTGAAGGAGAAGGGGTAATAGGGTTCTTTGCAAAAAAAGAGTCTTCCGAAAGCACCAATGTAATATGGGCGATTTATGGCAAAAAAAGCCTGAGGGTCATTGGCCTGATCGGCACAGAATCCCGATTTATAGCCTGCAATGAAGGCTTCCATATAGGTATGAAAACAGGGATCTACTTCAAAAAATATGGTATTACCATTGATGTTCTCCTTGAAACCGAAATGTGGTACCTGGTAGATAATGGATTTGGTGCGTATGGCTTTGCCAGGGGAGAATTAAGCGGATATGGGGTAACACTGGGAGCGGATATTTATGCCGCATACATCTCCAAGCATCGGCTGTTTTATGCTTCAGGAGGGGTTTATGTAGATCTTTTTGTTTTTTCTGGCAGGCTCGAGGGATGGGCTTCTTATAAAGACGGAAAATGGGATGGGGGCCGTGGGTCCAATGCTGAGTATATGGCATTGATACAAAGTGCACGACAGGAAGCATTAAGAATGTATGATTCTACCAGGGAGGCCATGGACAAGGTGGAATCTGCCGTTGCAGAGCTTAATGCTGCAGCTGATTTTCAGGAGCTTATAGAAAACATCATGGACCAGGTTGATGATATGTCAAAGATAAACACTTATAAAGCTGCGATGGATAACAACATTGCCTATGTAGTAACCATCACCCCGCCAATCGTAGATCGCCTGGGCCAAACCATGGAGGTGGCAATTGTACTGCAGGATGAGCTGGAACAACTGGCAACAGACCTGGAAAACCCCATAAGCATCAATCTGGGCACAATCTCAGTTGAAGGTGATACAATGACTGTTTCACAGCAACCTTCCATTAACTTTAATGCCACTGCCGACCAAAACAACCAGGATGCCACCGAGGGCCAGATTGAAAGTATTGAAGAGCAGATTGAATACTACAGGGAGGTAATTGGAAAAGCCATGGGACACCTGGCTGAACTGGAAATGATCATTGACGGTGTGCCTGCATTCTCTTTCACATTTGTAACTGCAGCAAACCTTGTTTTTGATCCGGATTTTATAATCCCTATAAATACGACAACACTTTCTCTTGACCAACCGGGCATTTTACCACCACATGGGGGAGGTATTATACATCCCGGACTTCCGGCTTTCGGATTTGGCACTTCTATGGCTATGCAGCAACATGGGGGCATTGCAGGGGGTATTGTAAATATGGATTTGCAGGATGTTACCAATTTCTTAAATCAATACAGCCAGGAAGGCAGTTTCAACTATCTTGCTGAGAAGTTTACCGATGCTGTAGAGTCTATCAAAAGGTTTTACTCAATTTACCAAAATGAGCTTTGGGCCCTTCACAAGAAATATACAAATGAAGGGAGTACGCAGAAAGTAAACGCTACCCTTGCAGCTATCGCATTCGTAAATTCAAAATATGAAACTGAAATTATTCCCCTGGAAACCAAACACCAGATCTTTACCGAATCGCTCAACCTCCTTTATAGCATTAAGGGCCAAATGGCAACTACCATTTATGGTATGCTGCAGGCATATGCCAGGATACTGGAGACGGCAATGGAAGAAGAAGAGCTTGCCGAGATTGAACAAATTCAAATAGAGATTGCGCAAAAGCTTGAACCTCCTGTAATAAGTAGTTTTGTCATAAATCCTTCGTTTGATCCCGATGCCAGAAACATAAGTTCGATTTCCTGGACTGCATCTCATGTGGATGAACTGGTGGAAACCAGCTACTCCATCAGGCCATTTGGGATAGGTGCCTTTTCCTCCGCCGGGGCTAAAAAATTCATTCATCATAACACCTTTAAACGTACCCTTGCACAACAACAACGCAATTATACCATAGCTATAAGGGCCAGGGGCAGTGGGGGCAACACTACTATACAATCTACTTCAGTAATCCTTGCTGTGGATGAGCAGGGAAGCAGCTCTGAAGGTGGGCAACAACTTCCCGATAATGTGCCACGGCCACACAGACCCTTTGTAACCTTGCCTTATTTGCATGACATGGCCGGAAATACGTTTCTAAAAGCTTATACCAATAATTCCCATTCAATCAATCTGGTCATTCAGGCACATGCACCTCAATCTGATATCGTAAGGTTTCAATATGCCCTGGGTTCTTCCACAGGGGCAACCGATATTGTTGACTGGACTGATGCTGTTGGGGTTATTGAACCGGTAATTGTAAATATATATGGAGTAAGTCGCAAAATAACTACTTCCATTTCAGGGTTGAGCCTTGAGCACAACCAATCTTATTATATAAGTGTAAAAGCATTTAACACAGAGGGGTTGAGCAACCAAAGATCTTTGAATTATCCTGTTGTTTATGATGCTTCGGCCCCTTCCCAACCGGTAATTACCTCTCAATTGCCACAATATGCTTATGTCTGGGCCGCAGCAGAAGTATTCCCTGTCAGTATCACCATACCAACATGGAATACACCTCAACTTAAAATGCCTGACAACAATACACCTCCCACCTTATTTGGCGAGTGGACCCCGGCAATTGATGATGAATCTGGTATCTGGCACTATGAATATATTGTTTCATCTAAGTCTGATGCACAGGAAGCTTTTGAGCAAACCATTGACATTCAGACCACCGAAGAGCCAAACGTGACCATTTCAGGTGAACCATTAAGTTATACTGACTATAATTACTTTCACCTGCGAGCAGTAAACAAAGCCCGTATCACAGGAGAACCTGTCTCTTCTCCCCGGTTTAAAGTACCCGATCCCAGCAGACCTTCACGCCCCGTGGCGCGCTTAAGATTTAATAACTCCCCCCAGTCTGCAAATCCGGCATTTATTTATCTGACTCAACTTTCACTGGATTTTGAATCACAAACCGTAGGTTACCAGTATTCCATTGGCACCTCGCCCGGATTCGACAATATCAGAGGTTGGAGTGAGGAATTTATTTATAAACAGACTTTTACGGCAGCTTTGAAATATAATTTTATATTAGAGACTTCCGGAAATGTTCCAAATGTAACACCCACTTTTGGTTTACCCTTGGGAGGGCTCCCGCAGCAAACCAACCTGTTTGTCAATGTCAGGGCCGTAAATTCACAGGGGATTATCTCTACCTATTCCAGTAGCGGGCCCTTCCAGCTTGGCACAAGTCCTTCAACCCCTTCAATATCAATGGAGTATGATGAGTCATCATCGCGGTTATACCTCACCATTGGTAATATCCAGGACCCCGGACTGCCTATACTTAGTGTCAGATACAAAATAACGAATCTCGACGGCAGTGTTATCAGGAACTGGTTAACAATTCCTGGTTCTGCAGGACATTTTCCCCAACCGGGATCTGTTACTGCATCACCGGTAGTTTCTTTGCCTGCAGCTTATAGAGTAGAAGTGATGGTTACAAACGTAGCAGGAGCTTCCACCACAAATATCCTGACCCACAATCCTAATGTCATATTCAATCCTCCTCCGGCAATAATTTTTAATTGGTGATGCAAAAGATTGTAAGGTGATTTTCTACCAGTACTCATTTTTAAAATTC
>SLIL01000318.1 GCA_007135645.1 Bacteroidales bacterium | reverse complement strand
CCGAATGCGCGCACCTTCGTCCGAAGGGGGCTTTGATATGTATCCGGCCAGTGTAATGATCGGGTATCAGTTTGAGAAAAGATTTCTCAGCGCCGGTGATTTTCAGGCACTGTTCGAGTTGGTCCCCTCCATTATTGGAATGGAGTCAGGACAGATTATCCCATCCCTTGCCGGGATGGTTGGCTTCAGGTTTAATAATTCAGGGTTTGAGTTTGGCCTGGGACCGGTGATTAGAGGCACACGGGTTGCAGAAGGCTACTTCGACGATGAAAAAAGATGGCATTTGTTGCAGGGTGATCAGTCTCCTCCTCCTCAATTTCCTGTAATTAAGACACTTGACAATAGAGGAGACTTCGGAGTATCTTATGGAATGATATTTGCCATTGGTAAAACGTTTCGTTCAGGTTACCTGAACATGCCTGTTAACCTCTATTATTCACCCCGCAAAGAGGGCTCTGTTATGGGGCTTGTGATGGGGTTTAATGTGGCCAACAGGCCAAGGCTGACGAGATAATTTCTTTTATTGTTATCTCAGACCTTGTTTCGCGTTGTTTTTGTTTGCAAAACCCGGGCAATTTGCCAGGGTTTTGATTTTCTGAGGGGGTTATCTTTTAATCACTTTTTGAGTATATACACCTAAGTTGTTGGTAAAGACAATGATGTAAACACCTGGCTTTAAAAATCCTGTTTCAATCTGTGCATCTCCTCTTATTTCCTTTTCTATCCATACTTTCCCCTGCATATCGGTTACCCTGATGTGGTAATAGTCTCTCCATTGAGAAGAAATATTCAGTAAACCGGAAACCGGGTTGGGATATACAGTAAAAGGAGATAACAGGGGTTCATCTACATTGACAAAGGGGATCACACAATTATCGGGATCGGTTTCCGGCAATAAGCCTGTGTTGCCTTCAACGCAGGTGCCACAAATATCAAAATAGGCGGTTCCATTCAGATCTCCGTTACAGTCATATTCGGGATTCACAAAATGAGACAACAACCGGATATAGCTCAGCTGATAGCCATTGCTGTTTTCGGTGACTTCCCAGGAGTTTAGAGGCCAGCTATTGTTGAAGTCTTTGTAAGATTTCTGGTCGGGTTGATCCAGTGGCGGTGTAATGTTTTCTGAATAACATAAGTTATTATTGTGTGTTGAACCACAATTGCTTGGGCAGCAGTTATCCCAGTTATACCAGGGATTTGGTCCTCCGGCCAGAAATCCCGGTGCAGGGCCATAAACCGATTCGCCCACCCGGTCCCATAGTGCGCTGCCATTGTGAAACCAGGTATGGTAAAACTCATTGACCCCATATTTAGCCCCGTGTTTATACATGTTTGATAAATAAACAAACCCCAGGGGGTTTACCCCATGAATATAATTGATGTAACCAATGGCTGCATTACGGGCATCATTTTCAAGGTCAGGGTTGAGCCCGTGAATGATCATATTGTAAAACATATTCCCCTTACGGGACTTCGTATTGTTACTGCCCCAGGTATAGTCTTTTATATGTGCCCTGTAGGGGTCTGTTTGATTAAAAAAGGCCGGAAAGTTATCCTCACCATTGGTCATGGCGTTGGCATAAACGTTTCTGATATGGTTTGCCACTTCCGGTGTTGCATCCTCAAGCGTGCTGTAGTAGAGCAACATATCCTGATTGTGCGACTGAAAAGGGAAAGCAAAACTCCATTGAAACATATTTACCTCCTGGTAATTATCGTCAAAGAAATCGCGGTAAGCATTATCGCCGGTCATTTCGAAAAGGAAACAGGCTGCTCTTAATTTGGCTGTAAATCTTCCGTAATCGTCAACCTCCTGCTGACCGGCGGCCAGCCCCTGGGTACCATGGGCACCACTGTTGTTGTAAAATAAAACATCAGGGTTTTCATCAGCCCAGTCCCAGGCCATAATGGCTGCTTGCTTCAGGGTGTCGGCATATTCGGTCATACCAATGGATTCATAGACCTTAGATGCAATGGCAAAGGCAGCCGCGGTATTGAGCGTGGCAGATGTATTGGCCGGGCCATACAGGCTGGGCCCGGTGGCTGCTGATGGGGGGCTGGCATGCGAAAGCCCTACAACACTGAGTACACTGCCGTCCTCATTCTGCATGCGCAGCAAATGGTCTATGCCCCATTTTGCTTCATCGAGCAAATCGGGTATTCCGTTGCCTGATTCCGGAATGCCGAAATCGTCGTTCCATACCTCCGGATTCTCCAGGTAAGCAAGCATCATTTCGACCACATAGCTGGCATTCCAGTTGGTGTACTTGTTGTAATCACCGGCATCATACCAGGCACCACTTACATCTCTTTCGGTATCGGGGTTATTAACATCATTATAAAGACGTGCATTTTTATCCTGCCCGGGGCCAATATGGCTTGCATCGTCTGTCCAGCCTGGCTCGGCCCATGGCTCTTCTTTGCTGTGGCCTACCCGTTGATAATAAAAAGTTCTAACGGCTTGCCTGAATACTTCATTGTAAACCGAAGGGGATATTCTGAATTCGTGAGATCTAAGGTTCTTGTCTACATCCATAACATAATAACTCCCTGTGGTGGACACCTCAGAAAAATCAAACCACCATGCTATGTCGCCGGAGGAGGGGTCTGTAGCACCATTGTTCCATTGAACGGGGCTGCCCGTAAAAACAACATCACCGGTAGACACCTCAATAACCGCGTAGTTGCTGCCCGGGGTAAACGATTGCCACGCATCAAACCCCGTTTGCGGATCTTTAATGACCGCGACTTTGGGTGCATCAGGCAAATAACCAAACTGATCGGTAATGATAAAACGGGAATAATCCTGATTAAAAGCATGAGTAAAAAACAGGAAAGAAAATACAAATTGCAACAGGAAACGTTTCATCTGGATAAAATTAGTTTAACTTATTGGTCAGATGGAACTTACATGAATGAGCTTTTCCATTCTCTTTTGTGAGCGCAGTGCTCATGTAAGTTTCATTGGAGAAAATTTTTTTTCTGATTTAAAAATGCCGGCCGGTTGCAATCCTACCGGCCGGCAAAACAACACTAATCAAATCAACCAAACAACTCAATTCCAGACTAAAATGGAAAAGAAATTTTGAATTTCCCCGCTGCAGGCCGGAAACAACGCGAAGAAAACATCCGGCCTGGCGGGGGGGCAGTTAATTATTCTAATTAATAGGTACAAGTCTGAAATTATCAAAACACAGATGCAGTTCAGGGATTACTTCTCCACCAGGTGGATCAGGATTCTGGAATGCCATTACCATTCCCATGCCATCCAGTTGACTAAGATTGGAAATGGGGTCGCCGTCAGGGGTATTCCCAGGCTTCAACCTAAAGCGGTTTAACGGGATGATCATGGTTTGCCAGCCATTTGTATTAAAATCGTGACGATCCCCAACTTCCCAGTATTGTGCCGAGGAGGGAGGTGTATTAAAGGGCATAAACCGGTAAAAATAGGTCCATCCCAGGTTTACTTCAAACCAGCCAGAATTCCAGGTTTCTGCAGTATTGAGCTCAAACTTGATTGCATAATTATCGGGGTCTCCTTCAAGGAAAGGCCATACAATGCCTCCGTCAAAGGGTACTACCTGATCATTATCCCACCACATGGGGGCAGGAATATTTGTGCCTGCCACACGGATGTAATATCCATCGATAGGATCGGGATCGGATGATCCTAAAACAGGATAGTCTCCCCATGGTGTAAAGGGGTTGAGTTCATCCATATCAGCAAACATTCCTGTGCGATCATTAAACCGGTAAAGAGGGAATGATGATCCACTGCCACTTTCTGTAAGCACACTTACGTAACCTGCTTCGGTAATCCCGTCAGGAACTACAACGGTAAGGCTACGACCGTCAGAACTTGCAGTAACATCCGTACCGACTATTTCGCCCGGAAACTCAACTCCTTCAACAAAGAAGAAATACTGACCGGTAATTCTGAGTTCATCCCCGGCATGGGCAAATTCATTGCTGATAGTGGAAACAACAGGAGGGGGAGGCAACACAGTAAAGTCCTTTTCCGCGCTACCTGCAGCATTTACCACTCTTATTTTGTTGGGAACGTTTTCAT
>SLIL01000330.1 GCA_007135645.1 Bacteroidales bacterium | reverse complement strand
TCACAAAAAATGAGAAGATCCAGGCACCTCAATACTCATGTATGCAAATTTTGTGCATGAAAACTACCCGGATACCTACAAGATGCAGATTGTAGAAGGTGAAAATTTTCACACCCGGATGCGCACCGATGCAACTCCGGTCATTCTCAATCAGGCTGCAGTAAGGCAACTGGGGATGGAGAATCCCATTGGCCAGAAAATTATTGTCTGGGACCAACCGTCACGGGTAATAGGTGTGGTGCATGACTACAACTTTCTTTCCATGCATCATATGATTGAACCCCTGGTACTTGTGCTTGAAAAAGATATGATACGTCGCATCAGTCTGCGCATTTCCCCTGAAAATTTGCCACAGACACTCACCATTATCAGAGAACACTTTGAAGCTGTCGATCCTCATTTCCATTTTGTTCCTGTTTTTGTGGATGATGCCTTTGCCGCCATGTACCGCAAGGAAGAGCGCACCAACAAGCTGGCCACGGCAGCTGCATTGCTGGCCATTATCATCTCCTTTATGGGTTTGTATGCACTTACCTCGTTTTCCATTATAAAGCGCATTAAGGAGATAGGTATTCGAAAAACGCTGGGGGCATCAGCCTTTTCCATCATCCTCCTGTTGTTTCGTGATTTGCGCAACTGGATAATTCTCGGAAATCTAGTGGCATGGCCTGTGGCTTTTTATGTGATCAGCCGCTGGCAGGAGAATTTTGCTTACCGAATACAACTGTGGGACTACTGGTACCTGTTTGTGCTGGCAGGCATGCTGGCAGCCATGGTTGGTGCCATGGCCACCCTGTTGCATGCCATAGGTGCACTGAAAACCAATCCGGTGAATAGTTTGAGGACAGAGTAATTTGCAAGAAGATCTGCTTTTATACCTTTATTCGTTTTGTGCTTCCCAGCGCAAATGCTGTAGAGCTCAGGGCTGTGATGGTTAAAATAAGCAACCCTGACAGAAAAAATTCATACGTAGATGTTCCTCCAAGCAAAAATCTGTTTGCTTCCAGGACATAGGTAACCGGGTTGGCCCAGGAAACGGTCAGCAACCATTGTGAGGTGATCAGTTCCCGTGGCAGAAAAGTAGTACTCAGAAACAATAATGGAAAGACGGCATTGGTTATTATGGCTGCACTCTGGTGCTGGCCTGTGCGCAGCATGATGCCTGCCGAAAACCCGCATAGCGTGAGTGCCCAAAGAAGGGAAAGCAGCAATATGCCTGCCACCGAAAGGAGTCCAAACTGGAAGGGCAGCCCAAACAAAGCCCCGATGGCCAGGATGATACCCGTAAAGAATAGCGATGAGAAGGTATCGGCCAGCATGGGCGCTATTACCAGCATGCGCCGCGAAACAGGGGAGAGGTACAACCGTCGGAAATACCCCGACTGCATATCTGCATTGAGGGTTTGACCGGCCCCGGCCGAGGAGCCCATGGCCAGTGAGATGATGGTAATTGGAAAAACGAAAGCCAGGTAACCCTTTTCGCCAAATGCTTCCAGATGGCCTATGCCACCTATGCCGGCATTATAAACCAGTAAGAAAAACAAACTCATGGCAAAACCCATAATAGGGGCAGTGGGTTGCTTGGCAAGTTTGAGAATGCTGCGGGTAATGATCAGTCTGCTTGTTGACATGTTTGTAAAGTTTATAAGTTGAGGAGTTGAAAAGTTGAAGAGTTTAAAAGTTGAAGAGTTGAAAGTTGAAAGGTTTTGATTAGTTGGTTGCAAAATCGGGTTGATGACTTTGGGTCATAAAAGCCAGATAGCTCTCCTCTAACGTAAGCTGTTCGCCGGAGTTGACCATTTTCTTGAATTCGGTTACGGATCCCCTGTAATGAATGGTTCCGCCCATGATAAGCGCCATTTGGGTGGCATGTTTGTCGGCTTCTTCCAGGTATTGGGTGGTGAGAAATACGGTTACCCCTTCTGTTTTGTTGAGATGGGTGATCACCTGCCAGAACCGCGCCCGGGCCTCAGGGTCCATGCCCACGGTAGGTTCATCCAGGAACAGCACCCCTGGCCGGTGTACAAGTGCCAGTGCGCAATGCAGCCGTCGTTTGTTTCCCCCCGATAAGGTTTCACATTTCTTCAGCCGCTCAGTTTCCAGCTCAAAAGCCCGGATCAATTCATCTGCCCTTTGTTGTGCCTGGTCTTTTGACAGCCCAAACAGCCGGCACTGAAACCTGAGCAGGTTTTCAACGGTTTCTGACGGGTCCAGTTCATTCTCCTGAAGGGCTACTCCAATGGTTCGCCTGATGGTGGTGAAATCTTTACCGGGGTCATTCCCGGCTATGGAAAACTCGCCACTGTCTTTTTCTGTAAGTGTGGTGGCAATTTTTACCAGGGTCGATTTGCCTGCACCATTGGGTCCCAGCAGGGTGAACAGTTCTCCCTTGCCCACCTCCAGGTCTATGCCTTTAAGTGCTTCAGGCCCCTTTGGATACTTTTTGGTGATGTTTTTGAAAAGAATTTCTGCGATCATTTTTTTGAGTTTTACAAGTACGGGGCAAAGGTAGCCAGGGAGAAATCCGTGAAATTGTAAAAAACCGACAAAATGAAATGGGTTGCAATGGTCAGATGTCCTGGTTGAGGCTCGTGCAGAAGTTATCGGAGATCATTTCCTTTGGCGTATAGCCTGAATAGGCCTTGAAGTCCCTGATGAAGTGGGCCTGGTCAAAATATCCGTTTTCCAGGGCATGTTGGGTAAGTTGGCCTGGCTTTATGGATTTAATGGTTGTTATCGCTTCGTGAAAGCGGATGATTTTAATAAATTGCTTGGGAGTATTCCCCACATACAGGGCAAATTTCCTTTCAAGGGTTTTGGGTGTAGTGCAAAGTTTTTGTGCTAATTCGGTTGCTTTGATCTGCCCTTTGAAATTTTTGACTATCCCAACTCCTTGCCTGATGAGTTTCATATCCTGGGCAGGTGTCGGGCAAAGCCTTTTCAAAAGGAAGTTTTCAATAATCCTGATTCGCTCCTGCAAGGTTGCTGCCTCAGCCAGTTGCTCTTCTGTTGAATGGGTTTTTCCTTTTGCAATATCCTCAAGATGAATGCTTTTACCCTCAAGCTCTATCAGGGGGAGATCGAAAAAGTTGGCAGCTGCGCCCGGGTAAAAGGTTATTGCAATGGCTCCTGATTCGCCATTTGTATTTACATCAAACCAGGAGTGGTTAATACCCGAGATCATTGATCTGTCCTGTGTTCGGGATTCACCCGTAGGAAGAATGGAAGAGAAAGGCTTCCGGTAATGAAACATGATCTCTATATTACCGGTGGGTATTACCCTTTCTTTTATAATTCCATCCTTATTGCATGCCTCCAGCACCCAGTAATGCTTTACAAAGGGAGCCAGTGGGGCAGAGGGTGATATTGTTTGAAATTGCATTTCTAGGCAAAGGTTGCGATTAATTATTAGTGAAATTATAGTTGCTTTTTCATGGTAGCCGATCCATTCGTTTCTTCAACTATGATGAAGCCCATTCTTTTGTAGAAATCAAACGCCCTGTTCCTCATATCCACACTCAGCGATACGCTATGATATCCTTTTTTCCTTGCCTGTTGCAAAAAACGCTGCATTAGCCTGGTGCCTATGCCATGGTTGCGGAAGTCGCTTATTACAGCCATGGTCAATTCAGGTGTTTCAGCATCCACAAAACCGTATCCTTTGTTATGGATAGTAAACAACCTGCCCCAGATAGCACCCAGTTGTTCTTCCTGATTATAACATAGGATGCCAAAGTCCCGGGAATCGTTCCAGCCTTCAATGTACTTTGATATTTCGGGCAAATCAATGATGGATTTGTCATAGGGTTCATGACCGGGCGGTACAAAAACTGCCTGATAAAGCATTTCCCTCAGAAAAGGGTAATCTGCCGCGTTTATTTCCCTGAATTGAATTTCCAAAACAGATTTTATAATTGAGTCCGGTATAAAAAGGTTAACACGATGCATTAATTATCCTTTATATATTGAAAATCAGAAACTTGTGTAGTTTCAGGAAAAAAACATAATATATTGATAGTCTGCCATTTAACTTTTTAACTTTATAAACCTTACACTTTTTAAACTGGACTCATAATTGTTTTCTGTA
>SLIL01000015.1 GCA_007135645.1 Bacteroidales bacterium | reverse complement strand
GTGCGCCTGAAAGAGGCCAAGGTTCACGAGCAGATCATGGAAAATGATGTGTTTATCAATGTGCCTGTTCTCAAACACCACGGATCAACCAATCTTACCATTGCCATGAAAAACCTCATGGGCATTGTGTTTGATCGCCGCTTCTGGCACCGCAACGACCTGCACCAGTGCATTGCTGATTTCTGCCTGTACCGCAAACCTGACCTTAATATCGTGGATGCTATGCTGGTAATGACCCAGAACGGCCCCAGGGGAACCTCTACAGCCGACCTGGTGAGAAAAAACAGCCTGCTGGTTTCTTCTGATATCGTGGCCATTGATGCCGCAAGTGCACTGATCTATGGCATGCAACCATCAGAGGTAGGCTACATGACCATTGCCGAAGAAATGAACATAGGCTCCATTGATCTGTCAGGTAGAAACATCAAACGTGTTTACCTGTAAACCTTCTGTTTTTAAAGCAGTTTGGTTTTAAACCTGAAAAAGATAGATCTGAGCCTGAATAATCATTGAACATCCCCTAAATACCAACTTTATGAAAATGAGACACCTGAAGAAGATACGTGTTGCCCTTTCACTGGTTATCTTCCTGTTTTTACTGGTCTATTTCCTCAATATTCACAATGCATGGATAGATGCAATATCCACTGTTTTTCTAAGGCTTCAGCTGTTCCCTTCGTTTTTAAGGTTTACTGCAGTTGCCTTCTCTGTGGGTGCTATGGGTTTTGTTCTGGTGTTGGTATTGACGTTTCTTTTCGGGCGGGTGTATTGTTCTTCTATTTGTCCCCTGGGCACACTGCAGGACATTTTCATCAACATCTCGCGCCGGTTCATGAAAAAGAAAAACCGCCGTTTTGTTTATAGCCCCAATAAGAAACTGATATTCAGGTATTCTGTTTTTTCTGCCACGATGATCTTGTGGCTCTTCGGCAGCCTTTTCCTGCTCAACCTGCTCGATCCTTTTTCTAACTTTGGAAAAATTAGTGTTACCCTGATTCAGCCGGTGTTCAGCTGGGTAAACAACAGCATTTCCTTTATGCTGCAGGGAATGGATATTTACACCGTAAACCCCATCATGGCCCAGTCGTTGCCCGCCAATGTAGTAGCAGTTTCGGTGGGAATTTTTGCTACAATCCTTATCATGAGCGTATGGCGCGGCCGGTTCTTTTGCAACACCCTTTGCCCGGCCGGTTCGTTGCTGGGGCTTATTTCAGGCAAGTCGATGTATCGCATTGCTTTTCGTGAAGAAGCCTGCACCCTTTGCCGCAGGTGCGAGTTCGTGTGCAAGGCAGAATGTATCGACAGCAAAGAAAGAACTGTTGACCATGTGCGATGCGTAAGTTGTTTTAACTGCTTCTCCGCCTGTTCAAACCAGGGACTTTATTATGAAAATGGGTTCAAAAAAGTTAAGGTACCGGTTGAAAGCACCCGGGAAGGACTGGAAAAGAGAAACTTCCTGGCCACTGTGGCAGGCGGGCTGTTAACACTCCCTTTGCTGAAAAAAGTAGCCGTTAGCGCACCCGTTGCATCAGGACAACCGGGCATGATCCCCACCGGAACAAGTCTGCCCGTGATCCCCCCTGGTAGCAAGAGCTACGATCACTTTACCAGCAAATGCATTGCATGCTACCTTTGCGTGGGAGCCTGCCCAACCAATGTGATTGTTCCTGCATTTTTTGATCACGGGATGCAGGGTTTCATGCAACCCAAGCTGGATTTTCACAAAAGTTTCTGCAATTTTGATTGTGTAAGGTGTTCGGAGGTTTGTCCCACCGGGGCCATTACCCAACTGGATGTACCCACCAAACATACTGAGCAGATCGGGATCGCGAAATTTATGTACGAAAGTTGCATCGTTACCGTTGACCGCACCGATTGTGGCGCATGTTCCGAACACTGCCCCACCAAAGCGGTGGATATGGTGCGCTACAACGGGCTGTGGCTCCCTGAAGTTACCCCCGAACTTTGCATTGGTTGTGGTGCCTGCGAATTTGCCTGCCCCACAGAGCCTTACAAAGCTATTTATGTAGAGAGCAACCCGGTACACAAAAGAGCCATTCCCATTGAAGAAGACCAGGGACCCAGAGACCACGATCAGGATGAATTCCCGTTCTGATTTTTCCGTAAAAACACGGTGTTTATTGACCATTAATTATACGTTATTTGATCTCAATAACGTTTGATCTTTATTACAGGAACAGCAATTTGCCCTGTTAGATACCACATAAAAGAAAATCGCTGATTTTCTTAAGGTTAACAAACTGCTTAAGATTTGTTAATCCATTAACATCTTTAGTATTATTACAGGATAATCATTAATTTTACAGCTTACTAAAAAGCACATTTTACCTATGAACCGAACCATAAAGATACGCGACCTCACACTTCGCGACGGACAACAATCCTTATTTGCCACCCGAATGACCCAGGCCCAGGTTGACAGGGTACTTCCCTTGTTTAAAGATGCAGGGTTTTATGCCATGGAGGTATGGGGAGGTGCAGTGCCCGATTCTGTAATGCGCTACCTAAATGAAGATCCATGGGAAAGGCTGGAAAAAATAAAAGCAGTGATCGGGGATTCCTCCAAACTCACTGCCCTTTCAAGGGGGCGCAACCTGTTTGGGTACAATCCTTATCCAGATAGTGTCATCGAAGGGTTTAACCGAAACGCAATACAATCGGGTATTGATATCATGCGCATCTTTGATGCCCTCAACGATGCAGATAATATTCGCTCCACCATTAAGTATGTAAAAGAGAATGGCGGTATTGCCGACTGTACCGTATGCTATACGGTTGACCCCAGGTTCTCCAAAAAGGAACGCCTTATGGGCTTTCTCAAAGGCAAACCACTGCCCCAGAAAATATTCACCATAGAATATTTTGTCAACAAGGCAAAGGAGCTGGAATCCATGGGTGCCGATATGATTACCATCAAAGATATGGCAGGATTGATACCCCCTGTAAAGTCAGGTATTATTATTAAAATGATGAAGGAAGAGATCAGCATTCCTGTTGATTTCCATACCCATTCGACACCCGGATATGGTTTGGCATCCGTTCTTACAGCCATAATGAATGGTGCCGACATCATCGATACCTGCATCATGAATTTTGCCGGCGGCCCCGCAGCCCCTGCCTTCGAGATTATACAAATCTTCTGTAACAAGTTGGGTATCAGCACTGGTGTAAATACACCCGTGATCGCAAAAATAAACAAGGAGCTCAAAGAGATCCGCAAAGAACTGGCCGACTTTGATTCTTACCAGATCTTCCCCATTGAATTTGATCTGGAAAGTGACTTTTTACCCTATGAGGTCGAATCCCTTTTTGACCGCGCCATTGAACTGGCTGACGCTAAAAAAGAACGGGAATTGCTGGAAACCACGCAGGCCATTGAGAAGCACTTTAACTTTCCGCCCCCCAATGATATGGTGCGTCTTGCAGAAGTACCCGGTGGGATGTACAGCAACATGCTGGCGCAGTTAAAGCAGCTCAAACTTGACGAACTCTTGCCACGTGTACTTGAAATCATCCCGGGAGTGCGCCTGGCCGCAGGTTGCCCTCCCTTGGTTACACCCACAAGCCAGATCGTTGGGGTGCAGGCCGTAAACTGCGTGATCGATGAAAACAACGGAAAACCTTTTTACACCAATAAATCTGTACAGTTTGTGAACCTGGTAAAAGGGTTGTATGGAAAAACTCCAACACCCATTGATCCCCAATTCAGGAAAAAGATCACCGGATCGCCCAAAGAGGTGGCCTACAACCCCGATGACTATAAAAAGCAGGAAAACCCCACACTGGATGAATTTGGCGGTGCTAAACTGGCCACTACTGAAAAAGAAGAACTCCTGCTGGAACTTTTCCCCGCTGTTGCCAACAACTTCCTGAGCAACCGCATCGAAAAGAAATACATGGCCGAGATCAATGCCATAGAAGATGAAAAGCGACGCAAGTTTGAGGAGGAGAAACAGGCCTATGAAAGCCTCACTGCTGAAGAGAAAAGAAAAAAGATTGAAGAAGGGCTCTACAATTTTGAGTGGACTACCTATGAGAGAGGTAAAACATAAGAAGAAGGGAAATAACACC
>SLIL01000205.1 GCA_007135645.1 Bacteroidales bacterium | reverse complement strand
ATGTGGATACCGGTAAACTCCTGCGGGTCATAACCAGTACAATGAAAGCTGAAGACAACGAAACTGTAAATGCTCCCGCAAGGGCATCAACCGTACCCAGCTCATTGAGCGTTTCAGAACCTCCCTGTCCCTGGAATACTGCACCCAGAACAACAAAGATACTTGCTATCCAGGCAGCACGCCGAAAACTGATCATTCTGGATCCTACGGCAGAGCCAAAAATGTTGGCTGCATCATTGGCCCCCAATGACCAGCCTAAGAACAAACCGCTGGATAGAAATAACAATAACAGCATCTGGAAGTGATATTTACAAAGTGCGTTTGATGGCCATTATGGATAGCAGGTCTGCCACATCCTGGGCCCGGTCTGAAATGGTTTCGATATGAAGGGTAAAATAGCGTAAATGGAATTTTTCACTAAGCCTCTTCAAAGAGGGCATATCCTGAAAAACTTTTCTTTTAATAGCATCAGCCAGCTTGTCTGCCTCGTTCTCATATAAATATACACGATGAATTTTCTCCTTTACCGAAGCAGGATCTTTGAAATAGGCCCGTGCTGCCGGAATTACCGATTCAAGGGCAGAGATGCAGATCTCCGTTAACTTTATCAGATCCTGATTAAGCTCAGCAGGTATGTATGGCACCTCTACATCAAACTGAAAAAGACTTTTTTTACATTGATTCATTATTCCATCCAGCTCTTCAATGAGCTTCAGGATATCCCCGCGAAGCTGGGGCATGAGCGAATGGGTGTAGAGTATGTTTTCGATCTTACGCTTGAGCACATCAGCCTCGGTTTCAAGCTTTGATAAGGTTTTAAGATTGTCTACAAAACTTTCCTTGTTGTTATGTAAATAGTTCTTTACCCCTTCTTTAAAGATTAAACCTCCCTGGTCAACAATGTTGAGAAAGCTATCGATAAGCTCAATGGATTTGTTTGCCTGCTTAAATGAGAACATATTCATGGCCTGAATTTTTTGTGCTCAAAAATAAGTTAAAAATTCGTCAGGAAAACATGATGTGATAAGTTTTCATTTTTTAGAAAAATGCAAGCATGTATAGTTTTTTATAAAACCAAAGGTTTGTTAAAGAGAGTTGTATAAAAAAGAAGATAAGTTGATTAATGGATTTTTCTACCCTGATCCTATAGGGATGTATAGTTGATGTAGGGGCTTGGAATCCAAGAAAAGGATGTTGCCAATTCTGCGGTTCAGCTACTGCATAACCCTTGAAGAAAGCCCGTTAATTCTGTTCTGGAAGTCTGAATACAAAAAGTCTTGAGGTGTCATCGCATACAATGTAGATCCGTTCATTTTCCATGTCAATTACAAGGCCCTCTCCATCCGGTACATTGGTATTGTATAGTATTTCAGGATCACCCCTCAGGTTGCATCTTGCCAGTATCTTACTCTCCTGGCTGAGGATCCAGAGCTTGTTTTGAGTCGGATCATAATCAAGGGCGGAATAATCCTTTGCAAAACTCAGGGGATATTGATCAATTTTCTGAAACAATGTGTCATATACGTATAATATTGCGGGGTTCTTCTCATTTACCACATAAAAATGCTCCTCAAGTGGATTCCATGTTATACCTTCAGGGCCGTCGTTGATATTTTGCATGGGTATATCCAGTTTGAATGTATCCAGTACCTGCCCTCCCAATGTGAGCCTGATAACCATTCTCTTTTTTTCTTCCAGCACATAGAGCGAAAGCTTTTCTTCTACAAATACAATACCCTCCAGGTCATCTCCTCCGATGTTTAGGGTTAGCAGTATCTGGCCTTCAGTGCTGATGAGGTAAATTCTTCCTCTGCTATCACACACCGTATATAAATGATCGGGTACGTTTGATTTACTTAATCCGGAAGGCCCTTCAATATTCAGGTCATACACATGGAGCAATTCAAGGTCCCGGGGTTCCTCAACAGGATCCGTATGTGTTTTAACACAAAACACAAAGGAGAAAGCAAGAAAAATCAGAATGACTGACCTTGTCATGGATAGGTTACATTTTTTCAGCAATAATTGAAGGGCAAAAATAAGCAATAAACCCAACAAATTACTTAGTCTTCCAATGTGCTGATGTTTCCGGGATCAACCCCCAGAGCCTGTGCTTTCAGCACACGTCTCATAATCTTGCCACTGCGGGTTTTGGGTAATTTATCAACAAACTCAATCTTTTCGGGCTTGGCAATGGGGCCCACTTCATGGCCAATGTGCGCCCTGAGTTCATCAACCAGCTGCTGCGATGGCTGGTTACCGCTTTTTAAAATAGCAAAAACGTGGATAGCATTACCTTTGAGCTTATGGGGTACTCCAATGGCTGCTGCTTCGGCTACTGCCGGATGGCTGACCGAAGCACTTTCAATGTCTGCCGATCCCAGGCGGTAGCCCGAAACTTTTATCACATCATCCACCCGGCCAATGATCCAGATATAACCATCTTCATCAATGCGGGCACTGTCGCCGGTAAGATAAGCTCCATCAAATTTTGACCAGTATTGCTCTATAAAACGTTCATCATCATTAAAAAGGGTGCGCACCATGGCAGGCCATGGGGTTTTTATGATCAGAAAACCCTCCTGGTTTACGCCAACGGGCTTGCCATTTTCATCCACTACTTCCATTTTTACTCCGGGAAAGGGCTTGCCTCCTGAGCCGGGCTTCATGGGTTCGCTGGGGAAAGGGGCGATCATGTGCATGCCCGTTTCGGTTTGCCACCAGGTATCAATGATGGGGCAGCGCTCCTTGCCGATCACTTTGTGATACCACTTCCATGCTTCGGGGTTAATGGGTTCGCCTACCGAGCCAAGGATACGCAGCGAAGAGAGGTTGTGGCGGTTCACCCAGCTGTCGCCGTAGCGCATAAAGCCACGTATTGCTGTTGGTGCCGTGTAAAAAATATTGATCCCGAACTTTTCGATCATTTGCCACCAGCGGTTGGGGTAGGGGTGAAACGGTGCCCCTTCGTACATAAATATAGTGCCACCATTCAATAATGGCCCATATACAATATAGCTATGGCCGGTAATCCAGCCTGGGTCGGCAGTACACCAGATACGGTCTTCTTCCTGCAGGTCCAGATAATATTTTGTGGTAACATAGGTGCCCACCATATAACCGCCATGTGTATGCAGAATGGCTTTGGGTTTACCGGTAGTACCTGAGGTGTACAATATAAACAAGGGGTCTTCTGAATCCATCACTTCCAGCTGGCACTCATTGCTTGCCACCGGAAACTGCACCAGTTCATGATACCACATATCGCGCCCGGGTTGCATAAAAACATCTTCGCCGGTGCGCTTCACAACAACAACATGTTCTACGGTTCCAGCCCTTTGCAGGGCTTCATCAGCAATCTGCTTTAGGGGAACAATTTTGCCCCGCTGGTAGGCCCCGTCGGCCACCACCAAAACACGCGACTGGCTGTCTTCAATTCTTTCGGTCAGCGATTCTACCGAAAACCCACCATAAACCACCGAATGCACTGCCCCTATCCGTGCACAGGCAAGCATAGCAATAATGATCTCCGGAGTGCGACCCATATAAATAGTTACCCGGTCACCTTTTTTAACACCCATGCTCTTCAATACATTGGCAAAGCGGCACGTTTCCTGGTGCAATCTGAAATAGGACATGGTTTCTACTTTGCCTGCCTCACTTTCCCAGATCAGGGCCAGCTTATTGCGCCTGAAAGTTTTTAAGTGCCGGTCAAGACAATTATAGGAAATATTGGTTTCGCCCCCGGAAAACCATTTATAGAAAGGTTTTGATGAATCATCAAGCACTTGTTCCCAGGGTTTAAACCAATACAGCTCCCTGGCAAATTCTTCCCAGAATCCCAGATAGTCTGCTTCGGCTTTTTTATCCCATACTTCACGCTCTTTTACATGGGATTTACTTACGGTCCATTGGTTTGGGTGATACACTTCACCGGTTAGTTTGTTTTTTTTCATAAGGTTGCTGGACTTTATGTTCTTTTTTTAAATATACTAACAATTGTGTTAAGTTTGTTAGAAAAATTCAAAATTTATTAAACCAGCAAAATGGATTTTACCTTATTGCCAAATATTTAAAGGAAAAACAGAAAAAATT
>SLIL01000289.1 GCA_007135645.1 Bacteroidales bacterium | reverse complement strand
TCTTCGCCAGGGATCATTACAAAGGATTCTTTTGTGCTGGGCTTGTTGAGCAATCTGATCTCTTCTCCTTTTGGGGTATAGCCAATATACAATCCGTTGTTGGTCTCATGCTCCTTAAAGGTGCATGGGAAAATATTCTTAATGCCACTGAATCTTGCCACAAATTCAGAAACCGGGTTTCTGAAAACCTCTGTCGGCCTGCCCCATTGTATCAGCTTTCCGTTTTCAATGATTGCAAGATTTTTACTCAGGGTAGCAGCCTCCATATAATCATGCGTAACATGGATAATGGTTTTGCCCTTTTGATTGATCTGTTTGAGCAGATCCCTTAGTTCCTGCCTCAGCTTTACGTCGAGGCTTGCCAGGGGCTCGTCAAGCAGCAGGACTTCGGGTTCGGATGCCAGTGTGCGGGCAAGGGCAACCCTCTGGGCTTCTCCTCCTGAAAGGGTTCCCGGGTACCGGTTGAGCAGGTGATCTACTTTGCACTCCCGGGCAAGATTATTGAGGATACGTTGTTTTTCGTCCCTGGTAAGCTTTTGAGATCGCAAAGGGTATGTAATGTTTTTCTTTACACTCATATGTGGAAACAGGGCCATATCCTGATAAACCAATCCTATGGGCCGCTTTTGTATGCTACTTTGGGTAATGTTTTTGTTATGAAGCCAGACAGTTCCTTTGTGCGGCTTTATAAGGCCTGCAATGAGTTCCAGCAAAACGGTTTTGCCTGCACCCGAGAGGCCCAGAACAGTCAGGTAATCACCCTTTTCAAGTTTTAATGATACGTTTTCCAGGGAAAAACTTCCCAGTTTTACCCCCAGTTCTTTAATTTCTAACATCGTAAGATCTTTGTGAGAGCAATCGCAGAATTACAAATACAGCAAGGCATATAAGGATATAGAGTGCAGCTACAGGTCGTGCATAGGCCAGCCCGAAAGAGGCAAAGCGTTCCCATATGAGGATGGGGGTAACCATGGGGTGGTAGGCAATGATCATTACCGCCCCAAATTCGCTCAGTCCGCGTGCCCACATCATTACCAGCCCACTGATGACCGAGCGCCTGGCAAGGGGAAGTGAAATGGTAAAAAACACCCGTAGGGGGGATGCTCCCAGGTTGAGGGCTGCTTTTTCCAGTTTTTCAGGCACGGCAGCAAATCCATCGCGGGCGGCATTGATGGCAAACGGCAAGCTTACAAAGGCCATGGCAATTACAATGCCTGCTGCCCCTCCCACAAAACTGATACCGGCATGTTCGGCTGCCTGGCCCAGCAGGGTGCCCCGTGATACGATCCCCAGCAGTGCAATTCCTGCGGCGGAGTGGGGGATCACAACGGGCAGGTCGATGATCCCGTTTACCAATCCTTTCAGGGGAAAGTTCTTTCGGGCAAGCAACCATGCCATGGGAATGGAAAAAACGCCAAAAATAAGCGTGGCACCCATGGATGCGGTAAGGGTCAATCGGATGCTTCTGGCAACAGCATCATCTGCTATGGTATTCTTGTAATCGTCCAGGCTGGGCTTGAGCAGCATTCCCAGCAACGGGGCCGCTATAAAAAGGATAATCAGGCCACTGATAAAAATGAGGATGGTGCGTGCACGCCAGTCGTTTAGCATACGTTAGGTTTTGATGTTTGATGAATCAAAAAAAACAACAATTGCTGAAAATTTAGAACCAATCTAAATAAAAATAATGACCATTCGGGTTTTTAGCACTGTTCAAATATTGAACAGTGTAAAGAATTAAAACACAAAGCTAGCAGAAAACTGTTCAGAAACAAAACATTTTTTAGAGATGTTACTAATTTAACAATTCAGGTATTCCGATACTGTTCTGCTATTCAGCTGTTTGAGGGTTTTGGATTGGGTATTGCTCTTGTTGAGTCAAAAGTTGATTAAATCATCAATATTTTATAAACCAAAAATAAAAGAAACCATGCACGGTTACAGAGGAAAAATCTTAAGAATTAATTTAACTGACCTCAGCTATAAGCTTGAGGAGTTGAATCATGCTGAAGCAATGAAATACGTTGGAGGACGTGGCTTTGGCTCAAAGATCATGTTTGACGAAGTGGATCCCACCATCGATCCCTTCGATGCTGCCAATAAGGTAATTATTGCTACAGGGCCACTCACGGGTACTCCTACTCCGGCCGGTGGGCGTTATATGGTAGTTACCAAGTCGCCGCTAACAGGCACCATCGCCAGCTCCAATTCGGGTGGCTACTGGGGTGCAGAAATGAAATTTGCCGGTTACGATGTGATGATCCTTGAAGGGAAGGCAGAAAAGCCAACCAGCATCTTTATCGAAGATGACAAAATTGAATTCAGGGATGCTTCTGCTCTCTGGGGCAAAACCACCATTGAAACCACCAACGAGCTGATGAAGGAAGCTCCTGAAAAGGCCAAAGTGCTTTGCATCGGGCCTGCCGGTGAGAACCTTTCGCGCATTGCAGCAGTAATGAATGATCTCAACCGCGCTGCCGGCCGTTCGGGTGTTGGCGCTGTTGTGGGAAGCAAAAATCTGAAGGCAATCGTAATAAAAGGAACCTCAAAACCCACCGTTGCTGATCCCGACGCGTTGAAAGAAGTGGTAAAAAAAGGCAGGGGCCAGATCAAGGACAATGGTGTTACAGGCGCTGGTTTGCCCACTTATGGCACCAACGTTTTGGTAAACATCATCAACGAAGCCGGAGTTTTCCCCACTAAAAACTTCCAGGAAACTTATTTCGATAAAGCCGAGGAGGTGAGCGGGGAGACCATGAGCGAGAAATTCCTCATCAAGCGCGAATCATGCTTCGCATGCCCCATTGCCTGCGGACGCTATACCAAAGCCGATGATATTGAAACCGGTGGGCCGGAGTACGAAAGTGTATGGGCATTCAGTGCAGCCTGCGGGGTATCTGATATGAAAGCGGCCATTAAAGCCAACTACTGGGCCAACGAAATGGGAATGGACACCATTTCTGCCGGTGTTACTGTTTCTACAGCAATGGAATTGTATGAGAAAGGTCATATTAAAGATGATGAACTCAATGGGCTGGGATTGAAATTTGGCGATGGCGACAGCATGGTAGAGTGGATTAAAAAACTTGGTCGCCGCGATGGTGCACTGGCAGGTAAAATGGCCGAAGGGGCGTATCGCCTTGCCGATGCCTATGGTCACCCCGAACTTGCCATGACGGTGAAAAAGCAGGAACTACCCGCTTACGACCCAAGAGGAATCCAGGGACAGGGACTGCAATACGCCACTTCCAACAGGGGAGGTTGCCACGTTCGTGGTTATCTTATCTCTCCTGAGATCCTTGGATTGCCAGAGAAGCTCGACCGCCTCGAAATCAAAGGCAAGCCCCAGTGGGCCAAGATATTCCAGGATCTTACCGCGTTCATTGACTCATCGGGATTGTGCCTCTTTACCTCGTTTGCCCTTTCTCCTGATGATTATGCCGATATGTTCTCAGCTGTAACCGGCGAAAAGCATACGGCAGAAAATATCCTTGAAGCCGGCGACCGTATCTGGAACCTGGAAAGGGTATGGAACCTGAAGGCAGGAATTGATCCCTCACAGGATAAATTACCCAAAAGGCTTATGGAAGACCCCATTCCTTCCGGACCTTCAAAAGGACACCTTTCCCGGTTGAGCGAAATGCTTCCTCTTTATTACCAGGAAAGAGGCTGGGACGAAAAAGGAATACCAACACCCGAAAAACTTAAAGCATTGGGTGTACCTGCATAACGAATCCCCCTCTGAGTTTTGCCCGTTGCTCCTGCCATTATAATCATCAGGGGCTTCGGGCTTTTTTAAACCTTTCATTTTTTGTTGAGTGTCAGGCCCTTTCAATTCAGTTAGTAAGTAACACCATGCAATTTTTCTGCCCCGGTCAGGGGGCTGTTTACATGGTCTATCTCAATGTTTCTATGAATGACAATAAAACGCTCCGCAAGGTTTTTCTCGAACTCACTGACAGCTGCAATCTCGAGTGTGAAATATGTTACCGGCACCAGTGGGTGGAGCAACCTGTGGATATGCATGAAGAATTATGGAAAAAGGCAATCATGCAGATCAGAGATATCCCTTCGGTAGAAACCATTGTACTGGGAGGTATG
>SLIL01000009.1 GCA_007135645.1 Bacteroidales bacterium | reverse complement strand
TCTTCGGGAGAAAGAAGCCTGTCCAGAAACCTTCCACCGGCAAAAAAAGATCCTGCCGGGCGGGCACCATCATCCAGAATGGTAACCGAAGCACCCATTCCAAAATAAGTACTTGCGAATCCTCCCTCAAAGCCATTGGAATGCACGCGAACACCCTCTGAAGAGTTATCGTTGAAACGGGCATTGGCCGACAGGATATTGCCATGACCATCCCTGACAATCTGTTCGGTTTTCATGGCGGTTTCAACCCTGAACTCAGGGGTTATATTTTCCTGCCCTGGATCATAAAGTTGCAGATCCACAGAAAGATCAGTGGGATAAAGGGAAGGATCTACAAGCATGCGATCCTCGTCGCGAGCCAGGTAGCCTGTTGCTGCTACCGCTTCACTAATAAAGCGCTCAAGCTGGTTTTTGTTGAGATTATTGGTAGAATGGCTTGAGAATTTCTGATCAGAATATATCTGGATATTCAACCCATTATCGGTTGATTCCCTGATGGTTTCAATCTTTTGTTCCCTGACCTCCACCTGCACCGACCGTGAGCGTGAAATAGAAACAGCAGCCTGATCGGCACCTTTTTTCAGGGCATAGTTACTGGCCCATTTAGCCAGTTCCATACGTTCTTTATTATTCATTTTTTTTTGCTTTTAAATGTTACAATCAGGCATTGATGCCGCCTACAGTAATTGCCGAAACTTTTACAGTGGGTTGCCCCATAGATGCAGGAACACCTTGTCCGCCTTTGCCACAATTCCATCCTGCTTCTGACATTTCAAGATCATTGGCCACCATCACGATATCTCTGAGCACCCGTGGCCCGTTTCCGATGATGTTCACGTCTTTTATGGGCCTGGTAAGTTTACCGTCTTCAATCAGATAACCTTGCTTAACGTAGAAAGTAAAGTCTCCGGCACCAATTTTCACCTGTCCGTTGGTGAAAGAATCAGCATAAATACCGTATTTTACCGACTCAAAAATTTCTTCCCTGTGGTGGGGCCCGTTGAGCATGTATGTATTACGCATGCGTGGCAAAGGCATATGCCTGAACGATTCACGACGTCCGTTGCCCGTAGGTTCTACACCATAATGTTTCGCACTGATACGGTCGTGCAGGTAAGATGTCAGAATACCATCCTCCACCATAAAGGTTTTGCGGGTTTCATTGCCCTCATCGTCCATGTTGAGCGAACCCCACATGTTGGGAATAGTGCCGTCATCAACAATGCTTACGAAAGGCTCGGCAACTCTTTTACCTATCTTGTCGCTGAAAATGGACTCATCCCTTCTGTTAAAGTCAGCTTCCATGCCATGTCCAATGGCCTCATGGAGTAAAATCCCTGAACTACCGGGCCCCAGTACCACGGGCATCTGCCCTGCACGCGGTGCCACAGCATCAAATAACAGCACAGTACCTTCCACCGCTTCGCGTGCGATACGATCCAGGTTGGCAGGAGAGAAAAGCTCAATATCATTGCGCCCGGCAACATTATAGCCATTTTGTTCGGTTTGTCCGTTCTGCTCTGCAACACAAGATGCTCCAATCTGGCTCTGCGGGCGATAATCGCATGCAATAACTCCTTCAGAATTGGCAAAAAGGACGTACGAAGTTACATCTGTAAAAAACACATTGGTCTTAATGATCCTGTTGTCCAGAGCAAAGGTCTTTTCATTGATAGCCTGCAGCAACGGGATCTTACTGTTTATGCTAACCTCTTCCCATGGTGTGTTGATCCTGTAATAATTGGGTGTTTTGCGCTCACCAAGGGGCATCACCTTCATGCGTGGAGCACTGTCAGCAATATTGGCTGCTGTGCGGGCTGCTGATTTCATGGCTGCAGGAGACACATCCTCGGTATAGGAGTACCCTGTTTGTTCGCCATTGAGCACCCTGATGCCCACCCCAAAACTTACATTGGAGAAAGCTCTGTTTACATTGTTGTCTTCAAGGGCAATGGAGTTGGAAATGTTGTGTTGAAAATAGAGATCACAATAATCTCCACCTCTTGATAGTCCCTCGGCAATAACCTCCATAAGGGTGCGTTGTGTTACGCCAAAATGATTCAGATAATCATTTAGCTGGTAACTGAGCGGTGAAGAGGCCCCGGGCCCCGACATGCAACCGCTTAGTACCGACGGCAACAGCACCGATCCGGCAACAGCCAGACCGCCGGTTTTGAGAAAGTCTCGCCGGTTAAAATTTTTGTTCATGTTTCGATAGTTTTAATAAATTGAACAATAAGACACCACCCACGGGCAGTATCCTTTCCGATATGTTTATTGTAAGTTTAACTGGTAAAAGCTGGTGCTTTTGATTAATTGGTTAAGCAGCTATATTTTCCTACTTTTCAACATAAGACGTTTTGATGAGTTGAAAGTTACACCTTTAACCCTTAATTTGTTATCCTTTTAGTCTGCGGATGAAAAAATATTCAACCGGCATCTTTACTCCAGCACGGGGTAAAAATAGCAGATTTTATTTTGAGGCAAATAATCCCATTGTCATATTTAACAATTTTTCTCCCCTACAGGGGTGTGCGATTTAATCTTTTGGCATCTTAGCGAAGGATCAGTTTCCCGGTTACGACCTTATTGTTTTTCGTGGTAATGCGGTAATAATACACTCCTCTGCCAAAATTACCGGAATCAATCTGTGAAAACACAGAGGTAAGCTCATTGGTAAAAACGCTTCTCCCCATGGGATCAAACAGCTCTATCCGTGCAGGGAGCATATCGTGGGAGATCCTTACATTAAACTGGCTGTGTGCCGGATTTGGGTATAGTTGAACCTGATGCTCTTTGGCAACCTCTGTGGCAGAAGTGATCACCAGTGGGGTGCCCCAGGCCTGTTCGCCCTTTTTAAAATACACCAGTTGGCGAAGCCTTCTCTCAAAAGCATAATCGCAAAAGTAATAGGGTCCACCCAGCCCATCGTAGTAAGTTTCATCAATCAGGCAACCATCGGCGATCATTTCATGCCAGCAATCCCCTGAGCTGTAAAATGCCCAAGTCCAAATTGTTTTGGCCTGAACCGATGGGCTTGTTATCTGATGCTGTGTGTTAACCACCAAATCATACTCACCCTGCATCTGAGGATACCATGCCGGGTGGTCAAAGTCCTGATGGGTGCCGGGATTGAACATAACGGTATCGTGTTTGAAAACCGTTGAGGTCTCGCCGGGAGGATAGATGGTTGTTTCTGTTTCCATGATCCGTTCCACCTCATAGGAAATACTGTTGTTTTCATCCGACCTGCTGAGAATCCTTTTGATGATCCTCTTTTTCACTGAATACCCCGTCCCTTCATCAATATCTGATCCTTCTGATTCTTCACGGATATGGAGCTCATCGCCGGGCATAAAATCAAAGACCCGCTCCCATGTGAGGTTTACAATTCCCAGATCGGGATCTGAGAGGCCCACCAGCTCAATCTCATGCAGCTCCTGTTGGGGGTATCCCCCTGTTTCCAGAAAGGGAAAATGGAAAAAGTTCATCCCCTGCACCATTCCATGATTTTTGCTGATGCGCAGGCTGAGGTCATTGATTCCATGATCCATGGGATTAAGTGAAGCATCATACACCTGAAAGCCAATGGTTTTCACAGAGTCCTCCACACCCAGGAAAGTTTCCGGCTGATGAGCTGTTAAGATTCCTCTGATAAAGAAATCTTCTGATTCGTAAGCAATCCACTCCTGCCCCACCCCGGCAAGGGGTTTCAATAGAATAGAATCATTGTTTTTGTTAAAGAAAGCCTCGCTCCCATTGTTGAGCAGCACCATTTTTTTTCCCAGAAAGGAACTTTCTGCAGAATAGCATTCAAAATCCACCAATTCAAGAGTTGGGGCAATGTGATAGGCTATACCCCCATCAACTGATTCATGGGAAACCACCCGGGCAAACTTCAACCCCTGGTAATAGTCGGGGAAAGCATAGCTGGCTGTGCGGTGTGGCACCAGGGAGGTGTAGTATCCCGGCTGCCGGTGAAATCCCGCTGTAATATTCAGGTTTCCGGTAACGGTGACCTCTCTGGGGTTCTCCTCACCTGTAAGGTCGCCACTCCATCCGGCAAAAGCCATCCCTGCATCGGGCAATGCCTCCAACGTAACAACAGCACCGGCCTCCACTTCCATGAGGGTTTCAAAAACCTCTCCGTTTACTTTTACCTGCCCGGCTCCTTCAATTGCAACAGAAAGATAAAAAGACGAAGCGGGTTCAACAACAGGCACCTGCATGGTGATGCAATGAATGGCACCACCCCAGCCAATGATCCCGTTGGCGTTGATGCCAACTACGGTATATCCGGGCATGAGTTCGGCATAGGTATCCAGTGCCGGCTGATCATTGGGATGGTTGTAAATGGGAACAATCACCTTATTGTTGAGAAACAGTGCATTGGCATAGGTTTTCCAGTTGTCGGCCTTGGGCAGACGGGCAATGTGGTATGGCTGCCCATTGGGTGCTGTAAGGGATTCTATGATGGCCACATTGTCTTCGAGGATCTGGTAGTTGGGCCCTGAGCCTGGCTCAACCGATGAAATTACAATGGTGGTGTCGTTGAGCAGCTTCATCTGCATATCGATATGCCCCCAGTAATCGTTGTGCTGGGGACTGACTGTCACAATATTTGTAATCCCCATGTAGTTCAGCAGGTCCTGATCGATCTCCTCCTGGGTGTAAGAAGGGTTGTTGGTGTAAAGCCGGGTGGTGGTAAATAGTGTACCGTAGCTGTCAACCATGTAGTTGCCACCATCCAGGATCCATTCAAAGCCATAATATTCATATCCCCACAAACCGGCCAGGTTATACGCCATCATCTGATCGTTGTAACCACTGTTGTTGTAATCCCTGAAATTCATGAATGCAGTCCCCTGGTCTGTTTTCACAGTCAGGGGTCCGTGATCGCGCACCCACATACGGTTGGCCGGAATGAGCAAAACGCTGATATTGTCGAAGGGGATGCCGGCATTAAAGATCAATGCCTCCAGGGTGTTTTTTTCACTTTCGTTATTTACCAGCAAAACGGTATGCGCCACTTCCTGGCTTTCCATGATCAGCTCTTCATAAATGGGCCATATATTGCTGTTGAACGGGTACCGGATGATGACCGATTCGGCAGGAACATATTCCGGCACCGGATAAGGATTGGCAGGATAATCGGCCAGCAGCAAATGCGTTTTCAGGATTAAAAGCGAAAAAATCAGGACTTTGGACAAAATACGGTTAATGGCAGAAGAATTTTTCACGGAGATAAATTTAAATTCATTGTATTGGAATTGCAAAGTAACCACTTTTCTTTCATAATATCTCTGTTGATTATACTTGTTTAACCTTCCTGTTATTTGCCTGCTTCATATGCGTTTTTTTTTGCACCTTTGCAACAACAGATTAAGGATATGACGAACGAGATCAAGGGGCTGGTAGGCCAGACGGCCATTTACGGTTTGAGCAGCATTTTAGGCAGGCTGCTCAACTATCTGCTGGTGCCTTTGTACACCAATTATTTCCTTACCCATGAGTTTGGGGTGATCACACTCATGTACTCTTATGTGGCCATTTTGATCGTGGTCATTACCCATGGCATGGAAACCACGTTTTTCAGGTTCAACGAGCGGGAGCAATTTGGCAGGGAAACGGTGTTTGGTACTTCGCTGCTTTCAGTGCTTTCTTTCGCACTGTTTTTTCTTTTACTTGCGCTGAGCTTCCGTGGCGAGATTGCCAGCTTTCTGCAATATCCTGAAAATACTGAATACGTTATCTGGTTTGCCATCATCATATCCATTGATGCGTTATCTGCTATTCCCTTTGCAAAATTGCGGGCACAGAATAAAGCATTCCGGTTTGCTTTTGTAAAACTGCTGGGTATTGGGGTAAACATTTTTCTCGTGTTGTTTTTTGTGGTTTTCGCTCCCATGATCGTTTCCAGGGAGGGTTCAGCAATGGCCAATATTGTAGCCACATTTTATAATCCCGGCATTGGTGTAGGTTATGTTTTTATCGCCAACCTTGTAGCCAGCAGTATTACCCTTTTGCTTTTGCTGCCGGTGATCTTTCGCAGCGAGATACGCTTTTCCATGGGTGTGTGGAAAGAAATGATCAGTTATGCCCTTCCATTGCTTGTTGCCGGCCTGGCTGGAGTGCTCAATGAAGCGCTTGACAAGCCCCTGCTGCAGCGCCTGCTTCCCGAAGATATCGCCATGTCGCATCTGGGTATTTATGGTGCCTGTTACCGGGTTTCAGTGCTGATGATCCTGTTTATTCAGGCATTTCGCTTTGCTGCAGAGCCTTTTTTCTTTGCACAATACAAAAATGAAAATGCTCAACTCTTGTATGCCCGGGTAATGAAGATCTTTGTGATCACCTGCCTTTTCATTTTCCTGGGAATCATGCTCTATATGGATATCATCCAGTATTTTATCGGTAAGGATTTCCGTGAAGGGCTGGATATCGTACCCATTCTGCTGATGGCGCATATTTTCCTGGGGATTTATTTTAACCTTTCCATCTGGTACAAGCTCACCGGTCAAACACGGTTTGGCGCATACATAGCCGTTATAGGTGCCTTTATTACCATCGCGGTAAACGTAATTTTTATTCCCATTGCCGGATATTACGCATCAGCCTGGGGTCATCTTGTTTGTTATTTATGCATGACCCTGATATCCTGGTATTGGGGAAGGAAGCATTACCCCATAGCCTATGACATTCCACGTATATTTTTGTTTATTATATCTGCTTTAATGCTTTATGGACTCCACAGCCTGGTACCCGAAACCACCCGGGTTGCCGGCTGGTTTATCAGTGCCGCATTCCTGGGAGTTTTTGCTTTTTCAGTACTGGCCATTGATCGCGAAGCAAGAGAAACAATTATCCCGGCACTCCTAAAACTCCTTAAACGATAGGCTCCTGCTTTTCTATCTCCCCTAAAAATGCTACCTTTGTAGTCTGCTAGTCAAAAGGGTCTTTTCACCCTTGTCTCTTTGCAATTTCTGAACATCACCTTTTGTTCCTCTGAATTGCAAGCATTTAGAAATATCAGCCTGAATCTTCATATTTTATCAAGACACGGAAAATTTTTTCTCAAAATGATTGAAACACAAACCAACCCTACACTAAAAACCCTTGACCAAACCCCCATATCCACATCTGCAAAGAAGCTACTTCTTAAACTGCTCACAGAAAATCCACGCCTTGAAGAGATCCTGAGATCCTCAGAAGATCTTAAAGAAGTAAGGAGTGGTGTTCGAAACTGGATCATGGAGTACATGAATACCAATCCCCGTGCCTACGATTTTTACCGGCGCAAAACCACCGGTCGTAAAGCCATGGAAAACCTCTCTTGGCAGGATTATGCCGCCATTCGTATACTTGATTATCTTGACCATTCTGGCCTCACCATTGATGATCTTAACCTTCGGGGAAAGAAAGCTGTATCCGAACCTTTCAAAATGTTATGGCTTGCCGCCAACCATGGACTGGGAGGTGCACAAAGCAACTTCTTCAGGGACATGATCCAGCTTTTTAAGCAATTCAGTGGCCAAAGTAAAAGAGATCTACCCGAAAAATCTACCGTTACTCAATGGATGAAAAGACATCGGTCAGGACTTGAGGAAGAGATCATTGAAATACGCAATAAAAACAAACAACGCATTATCAATGTGTTGCTGGACAAAATTGATTCAGGAGAGATAAAAAGCCCCAAGTACAAGTTCCCGGCAGGCATCTCGCGCGAGGAGAAACTGGCCATGATGAGCACCTGGTGGGACGACCATGTGTTTCACCTGCGCTTTGCCGTGCGGAGCCCTGAGTTGCTCAACGAATTGCTGGGTAATTCACTGGAAAAAGAAACCATGGCCGTTCTTAACAGTGCCAAAAAGCGCGGAATTCCCTTCTTTATCAACCCATACTACCTTTCATTGCTTAATGTGGATGTGCCTGAAAATGTAAAAGATGCAGATCTGGCAATCCGCTATTACATTATCTACAGCAGGCAGCTGGTAGATGAATTTGGCCACATAGTTGCCTGGGAGAAGGAAGATATTGTAGAGCCGGGCAAACCCAACGCAGCAGGATGGATCTTGCCAACCCGCAACAATGTACATCGCCGCTACCCCGAGGTAGCAATTCTTATTCCCGACACCATGGGGCGGGCATGTGCCGGATTGTGCGCCTCATGCCAGCGAATGTATGACTTTCAGAGGGGCAATCTTAATTTTGATCTCGATAAACTTAAGCCAAAAGAAAGCTGGGATGACAAACTTGCTCAGATCATGAAATACTGGGAGGATGATTCGCGACTGCGCGATGTGCTTATTACCGGAGGAGATGCTTTGATGAGTTCTGACACTTCTCTTGAAAAGATCCTGAACGCGGTTTATGAGATGGCCCTGCGAAAAAAAGAAGCCAATAAAAACCGCAGTGAAGGAGATAAGTATGCGGAGATTTTGAGAATACGGCTTGGCACACGTTTGCCGGTTTATCTTCCCCAGCGCATAACCCCTAAGCTTTCCCAGATACTGGCAGAGTTCAAGGAGAAAGCATCAGCCATTGGCATCAAGCAATTTGTTGTTCAAACACACTTCCAGTCGCCCATGGAAATTACACCAGAGGCTAAGCTGGGCATTCAGCGGCTAAGGGCTGCCGGGTGGATGGTTGCCAATCAGCTCGTGTTTACGGCCCCTGCATCAAGAAGAGGACATACAGCACGACTGAGGAAAGAGCTCAACGATATTGGCGTTTTACCCTATTACACATTTTCTGTGAAGGGATATATGGAGAACAGTTCAAAATTTGCCACCAATGCCAGGGCAGCGCAGGAACAGCTGGAAGAGAAGGTAGTTGGTCAGATCCCTGAAAAATACCTCTCAAGGGTAAAGGAGTTTCCCCACTCAGCAGAAAACATGATCAGCCACATCAACGATTTGCGCCAGGATGCAGACATCCCGTTTCTGGCCACCGACCGCAACGTGCTTAATTTGCCGGGAGTAGGGAAAAGCATGACCTATCGTGTTATTGGCATCACGCGCAACGGGCGCAGAATTCTGGAATTTGATCACGACCACACCCGCAGCCACAGCCCCATCATCGAAAAACTGGGCAAGTTTGTGATCGCCGAATCAAAACCCATCAATGTATACCTTGAACAGCTGGAGGATATGGGAGAAAACCGAAAAGAGTACGAGTCTATCTGGGGTTACAGCGTAGGCGAAACCGAACCCAGACCATCAATTTACGAATATCCGGACTTTTCCTTTGAGCTTACTGAAAACGTTACCAATTTTAGAGTAGAATAAACTGGGGGGTTGATCTCCTTATCAGAGAATATCAGGAATTTCCAAAAAAGAAGCAAGAAGGTTTATTCTTCCTCCCGCTCTATTTCTTCCATTAGTATTTCCACGATTCTGCGTGCAGCTTTGCCATCCCACATCTCGGGCACCCTACCAGGCTTTAGGGTCCCTTTCAGGATGTCTTCAGCCGCCTTTTCTGCCTTTTCAAAATCAAAACCTACCAGTTGATTGGTTCCCACATCAAGGGTAACAATTCGTTCGGTATATTTTTTTACGGTGATACATTGCGCACTAAGGTAAGTGGTTTCTTCCTGAATGCCTTCGCTGTCAGTGATTACGGCTTCCGAGTTGTGCATAAGTGCCAGAAAATCTATATAAGGAAGTGGTCCGGTAAGGGTTACTCCTGCCGGAAGCTTCTTTGTTTTGCTTTCGCCGGCAACTTTATTGTAATGATTTGCCGGGAGCAGCCATACTACCCTGCACTTTTCCGACAGACGAGAGATCATGTCGGTAATATACTGCATGTTTTCTTCGCTGTCCAGGTTATCCCTGTGGTGGAACGTAGCAAGAATATAGTTTTCCTCACCCAGATCAAGATCATCCAATACCTCAGACTCTTCCATATCTGACCAGTATAGTTCCAGGGCGTCCACCAGTGTGTTTCCGGTAAAATGGATGTTATCGTTATCCATCCCTTCATCGCGCAGATTTTTCATGGCACTGTGCTCGCTTACGAAATGATACTCACACAATACATCTGTAAGGATCCTGTTGATCTCCTCCGAGCTGTATTTTTCAAAGCTACGCAACCCGGCATCAATGTGGGCAATGGGAATTTGCATTTTGGATGCGGTAATACCACAGGCCAGGGTGGCATCCTGATATCCTGAAAGGATCACCAGGCTCGGCTTCTCTTCCAGAAGGATCTTTTCAAATTCGAGCATGGTTTTGGCTGTTTGCGCAGCATGACTTCCATATCCTACGGGGATGTAATGGGAAGTTTTGGGAAAATCCAGGTCTTCAAAAGAAGAGAGGGAGGTTTTTTCATCCTCTTCATAACCGGCGTGGCAAATAATATGTTTTACTTCTTTGCGGTATTTTTTAAAAGCCTTATCTATAGGGGTGATCTTTAATAAATTCTGAGGAGTAGCAGCAAAACTGATAACTTTCTTCATACATCAACGATTTTGTTTTACATCTCGCCGGTATTTTCAATGATAATGCAAAAAAAACCGACTCTGGAAATCAGGAAGTAAAGATATGAATTTTTTTGGCCATCTGCAGTTATCTTTATTGGATATAATAATGAGGATTCCGTAAAAGCCGAAGCCGCTTTTAAAAATAAAATAAGTATCTTGCCGCACTCTAAACTATTTGAAGGGTTTATGTCAAAGAAGATTGTTTTTCTGCCATTGATGGTGCTGGTATTCTATAGCCAGCTTTTTTCCCAGACAGCCTGGCAGCATATCAGCGACAGGGGCATTTATCAGTTCCTGGATGAACTTGCCAGCTCTCATATTATTGATATTGCCACGGTTGTAAAGCCCTATTCGCGCGAAGATATTGCCAGTGCGCTTCAGCAGGCTGAGGGTCGATGGTCGGAATTATCATCAACACAACGGGCCAGGCTCGACCATTTCCTTGCTGAGTATGCCCTTGAGCGGCAACAGCTCAAAAAAGGAGCCTGGCAGCTATACCAGAAAGACACTACAGTCTCGGTACATTTGCTTCCACCAGAGGTCGTTTATCGTGATAGCCTTTTCAGAGTGATTATCAGGCCGGTTTACGGGTACCGCAACTTTTCGGGCGGAAACCAGAATTTCTGGGCAACTTATGGTGGTATAGAAGCGATATCGTACATTGGCAGCAACTGGTCGGTATATGCCAGTCTGCGTGATAATTATCAGAGCGGACAACGTCTGGCGCAACCCACCTGGCTTACCCAGGAGCCTGGGGGCACCTACAAGGCTCTTACCGGAGGAGGTGAAGGAGGAGAATTCAGCGAAATGCGCGGTGGGGTTACCTATACCTGGAACTGGGGCAGCATAGGCCTGATCAAAGACCATATTCAATGGGGCGACCATCAGAACGGCAGCAATATTTTTTCGGGACGAACCCCTTCATTTCCCATGATCAGGCTCCATGCAAGCCCGGCACACTGGATCGAATTTAATTACTATCACGGCTGGCTGGTATCAGAGGCTGTTGATAGTGTAAGATCGTATTTCCCCGAAGAAGGAAATTCACGCACCGTAAACCGTCAAATGTATATCGCGGCCAATATGTTTACCCTGAAACCCTTCAGCAGGCTCCATTTTTCAGTGGGCAACTCCATTGTTTATGGTGATATACCCGTACAGCCGGCCTATCTTATACCGTTCTTCTTTTATAAATCGCTGGTACATACCATTCATTGGGGCTCATCATTCCAGAACAATGCCCTATATTTCAATATCAGTTCGCGCCAGATACGAAACCTCCATTTATACGCCACCTATTTTATCGATGAGTTTTCCATTCGCAGAGTAGGTGATCCCAACCGGTATAATTTTACCAGCTTTAAAGGAGGTTTTACCCTTTCCAACTGGCCATTGAGAAATGTGGTTCTGGGCGGGGAGTACACCTTTACCAATCCCATAACATTTTTACATGATGAGCCCACCACACGCTTCCGCTCCAACCGCTACAATCTGGGCCACTACCTGGAAGACAACGCCGAAGAATTCTTTGCTACCATCAGAATATTTCCCGTTTCAACCCTTGAGCTGGGTGCTTCATGGACGTATGCCCGAAAAGGCAACCATTACCAGTATATAAGGGGCAGAAGAAATCCACGCATTGATGAATTGCCTGTACTGGAAGAAATAACCTGGAAAAACAACAGTGTAGCATTGGAAGCAATCTTCAGGCCTGTAACCAACATCAGGGTTTTTGCCCGGTTTACCCTGTCAGACATACAGGGCTTTGAAGTGGATGACAAGCCGGCTCAATACTACCTTGATCTGTTTTCTGCACCCTATTTACATGGACGCAACAACATCCTTGAGCTGGGCTTTGGAATGGGTTTTTAGCAGAAGTACTTTCTGAAAATTTCAGGGAAAACGGCTGCAAAGATCTGAAAACCGATCCAGCCAATTACCACACCTGCCATGTTGGAATATAAGTCTGCCGGATTGTAAAAGCGGTAGCTGACAAAAATCTGCAGATGTTCGGCCAGTGCAGCAAATACCAGTGCACTTAGAAAAACCAGGATTCGCATTACCATATTGGTTGGCACAAAAGCACTGAAAAAGATGGCATAGGCAGGAAAAAACGCCAGCAGGTGAACAAGGTGATCAAGCCTGTAATTAACCACATAAACCTCATCCAGCCGCGTAACCCCCACAGTGGAAAATGGGAATAATGCCATGAACAGGATGAAAAATACATAGGCATAAAACACGAAACGTCTTACCTTTCTTGTACTTAATTGCTGCAGCACAGACAACATGCTGATTCCTTCCAGGTTGTTTTTTTCAGGCATTGGCTTAAAATTATCTTTTTTCCTAACGGCCGGTAAAATTACAAATTCAATTCTCTTTCAAAAGATAATTTATTTGAAAACATTCGCTTATCACGATTCGTGCATTATTTTTTTAAAAATTGTTCACAAGCGGACAGTGTATGAGCTATATCGTACACTAAAACGGTGCGGTTTTGTTTTTTTACCTCTCCCTCCCTTTGTAATAGACTCATTTTGTGTTTTTTATATGGTTTGGCACACAAAATGGTCATATCAAAGTGAAATCAAATTACTGAGAGACCAAAAAATTTACAAACCATAAAATTACAAAACGATGAAAACACTTAAGCAAATAACCCTGACCGCAATCATGATCATCCTTACCGCCAATGTATCCTATGGAAGTTCTTTTAAAAAATTCCAGATGATGCTTTCAAACGGAAAAAGCATTGAAGTTTTATCAAAAGTTGAAACTCTTGTTGAAGAAAACCTGCCTGTGTTGCACAATGCAATTTTTGGAAGAGCTGATTCATTCTTCACTTCTGTAACTATTTTGAGCAAAGAAGAAATGCCTGTTGAAGAAGAGATGGTAATCCCAGCAGTAAAAGCAAGCAAAGATAATAACCTTGCAACCAGCCTTGAGCTTTTGCCCATAGTGCGCATGAAAGAAACAGAGGTAAGTGAAGATCTTGGTTTTGACACCAGAGAAGTTTTTGAAAACTACCGCAGTGAAAATATGCACCAGCTTACATCTGCGCAACTTGCAACCTTTGTAAAACATGAAACTGAAGTGCCGGAAGACACTGTTCTTTGCAGTCTTTTGCAGGCAATGGCTAAATAAAAAGCAAATCTTTCACCTCAATACTCTCTTCAATATTCTCTCTTACCCTGCAGCATGAATCCGTTGCAGGGTTTTTGTTGTCAATTAGATAAACATTATTTCTCCGCAATTAACTCTACTTTGACAGATTAAGCTATTCTTTTAATAATCAAACCCCTACAGGGTATCAGTAGAATAAATTGAACCTCAAATGCTACAATAATTAATGCCCTACAGGCAAAAGGTCGTTAATTCCATGCCTTACCGCGTAGCGGTTGAATTATTGTAGAAATATTACACCTTTGATCTCTTTTACCGCGTAGCGGTTACACCCAAAAGTTTAAATATGTCAAAGTAGAATTAAACCCCAGCAGCAAAATATGAAATATAGAAACAGCATTGCCGGCCACTCCATGCAATTAAATGTACAAAGGTGTTGCCGGCGTAATGGAAAAATATGCGGAATAGAAAAATAATCTTATCCTGTCTTTGTATAATTAAGAAGTACTTCCCTTTACACCTTCATATAAAATACCGGATAACAATACAACAAAACTTTGTAACTTTAACTTACATTTAAAAGAAGGAAAACATAACTAATTTGCATTATCCTAAAAAATATTCATTGTCTAAACCTAAAACATATAACAAGATGAACAGATCAATAGTGTTGGTTTTCATCATAACAGGCATGCTCTTCTGGACGGCCTGCGACAAAGAGGAGGAAACCTCTGAGCGATTCAGGTTTTTAACCGGGGCAGTGTGGGTTGCAGATAGCCTGCTCATCAATGGCATTGATGCCAGTGGACCGGGCCAGTTACTGGAAAACTTCAGGGGTGAAGCCCGGTTTATGGAAGACGGAACAGGAACATTTGGTGCCTATGAAGGCACATGGCGTTTTGCGCAGAATGAAACAGAACTGGTGATCATGTCTGACAGCCTGCCCTTGCCCATGCTTAGCACCAAAATCCAGGAACTCACAGCCCAGTCGCTGAAAGTTACCACAGCCTTTCCGGATTTTGATAACCTCCAGGGCCCTGCACTCAACATTCGCCTGACATTTAACGCGCAGTAATGCAAAACCTTTTTACCGGCATAGTTCTATCCTTAATCATCACGGCACAGGGCTGGGCACAGGAAGTGGTCATTTCGGGCCGGATTACCGATGCTGCTACAGGTCAGCCTCTGCCCGGAGCCTACATCCTCTATCAGAGAGGAATGGGAACCATCAGCGATCAGGACGGGAATTACAAGGTTAAAACAGGCGAGGGCAATCTGACCCTGCAGTTTCGTTATGTGGGATACAGGAGTATTTATCGTCAGATTGCAGTTGTAGCGGGCGATACAATTAACATCAATATTCGTCTTGAACCTGAGGCCACACAGATCGATCAGGTAGTGATCAGTGCAGGCAGGGTTGAGCAGCGGCTGGCCGAATCCACGGTATCCATGAGCATCCTTACCCCGCAGCGTTACAATGCT
>SLIL01000457.1 GCA_007135645.1 Bacteroidales bacterium | reverse complement strand
TGTTAAGTTAATCCATTGTGTTGTGTCAGGTAAGGCAGTTTTGTGTTTTGCATCAAACCCTTTGTCTTTAAGGTCGTTGAGAAATTCCAGGTATTCAGCGTTTGACAATTCATATCTGGACATCCGGAAAGGATTAACCGCGATGGTGTCATCATTCAGAATGGCGATACCTTCGGGAATAAATACAAAGTTTTCAATGTGGTCGCCGGGTGCCTTCTGGTTGGTTGCTTTTTTTGACAGGCATGAATGGCCCATAAAAGATAGCATGAGCAGAATCAGTAAAAGATTGGTTTTTTGCATTTTAAGTAATTTATTGTGTTGAAAATCCTTTAAGATGTACATGGACTGTAAATCTGTTTCAATGGTTTCAGAACCTGATATCCCATACTTTAACCTGTTTTGCATCAATGGTAGTTTCCAGATTCAGGATATTGTTTCTGGCCCTTGACCGGGTTTCAGTTCCGGTTATTACATCCCTGATATGGTGGTTGCCATTTCGGGGCGTTCTCAAGTCTACAGAAACATCTTCCCGGCTGTTGCTGTGGTTGATCAGGTAAAGCACATACCCATTAACATTCTCCTGCAGCCTTACCTCCACATAATTTTCGGTATTGCCATCATGCGAGCTTGTGAAAGGCCTTTCAATTCCTGCCCAGTTGATAAGATTCATAAAAAACTGTTCATTGGCAGGCACGGGATCAGGATGGTTGGCCATGCCAAGGAATGTGCCCACCAGCATCGCCTCGCCCTGACCGAATTTTGTACTAACAATTGCCGGATTACCATCATCAAGCCTGGCAAGGATTTCAATCTCCCGGTTTTCGAGTGGGGTTACCGACTTTTTGTAAAGGGAGCCACTCAGCATGTGCCCGACCTCAAGGTTTGAAGTGGCAGGATGGAGGTTGTTTACCACTTCAATGTTTATGGGCGCATTTTCACGAAGCCTTACCTCGTGTTCGCGAACACCAAAAACCTCATGCAGCCCAAGCCCGGGAATTATCTCCGATGCATAACCCCTGTCATCGTTCCATCCGATCCTTGCTTCGGCAAGAACATATCCTCCACCTTCAACAAATGCCCTGATCCCTTCAGCTGCTTCTCTTGTGATCATTATCGGCCAGGGAATAATAACCAGTTTGTATTGTGAGAGGTCTTGTTTTTCAAGATGGTGCCTGTGAATGAAATCCACCGGTACATTATAATCGGCAAATGTCCTGAAGTAACCAATGAGCGAATTGGTATGGGCTCCCGGATAATCACGGCGCTGCATTCCACCAACCATTTGCGAAAGAGGATTGTACACAATCCCTATTTCAGCCTTTGCAGGGGTGGATGAAAGGAACAAATCCTGATTTTCATTCACGACCGAGGCAATTTGGCCGGCATGTACCGCCCTCTCGGTGAGGGTTCCGTCAAGGTTTATCAATCCGTAACCTCCGGCCTCATATCCCGATGACATGGGGTAATAGGCATAGATGTTTACCCCTTTTGCTCCTTTTGCAATGGCTGACCATGCCCAGATCCGGTGATCGTCAGGCACCACCGGGTCGCTGATGAGCAAGGCAATAGTGCCATGGCCGGCCTGCAGTTCGCCCACATACCAGCCCCCTTTTTCCCGGTTGGCGCTTCGGGTAAAATCCATCACCGTGCGAAGTGTTGTAACTGACCAGTGACGCTCGGGATGGTTATGTTTGGGGTAAAGCGACACACCATAGAAATCCAGTGGCTCAGCCATCATAAAGTCATCAGTGGCCCCGGCGCCAACATGAGGAGACTGGAACAGCGATGCACCCACGGCATGTGCTGTAATCAGGTTATGGGGATCGCCCCGGCGGATCGCTTCGTATCGTGCCCTCATGTCTTCAACGAGCTTCTCGTAGATAAATGTTTTCCAGTCTATAAAATCGGTATAGCTTAAAATAGTGCTGAAACGGGGAGGGTCAACCTGTTCCCAGGAGGTGAAATTGCGGTACCATGCCCTGTTGAGTTCATCCAGCTCTCCGTACCTGTCTCTTAGCCAGCTCCTGAAGCGCGCCCTGGTGCCGGGGCAGAAGCAGAACTGCACATTGGGAACATAGTCCAGATGGGCCCAGTTGATGATGTGGGGCTCGCTCCACAGATCCCACCCGAAAAAATTGGGATAAGATGAGGCTACCTTTGCTGTTTCGGTGTAAAAATTTAATACAGCCTCTTCAACATCGGCATTGTCAGTGCAGGCTCCCGGGGCCGACTGCGGGTAAACCTTTATGCCACTCTGTGTTTCGAACAATCCATGGGGAAAAGCCTCGGCAACCCAGTCCGGTGCTGAGTCAACATACATCTGGATAAAAACACGCAGCCCAACTTCCTCCGCCAGCTTCATGAGCAGATGCAGATTTTCGAAATTGTACCGGCCCCGTTCAGGTTCGCATTTGGCCCACTCTACCCAGGTGCGCACGGTATTGAACCCAAGCTCTTTTATCTGCATGAGATCACGACGCCATTCTTCCTCCGATTGAGGAGTTATTTCCGAAAGCATCGGGGCGCGTGCAGTGCCACCGCTATACCAAACAGAAAAGGGGAAGAAATCGGGCATCCCCATGTCTTTCGGCGACCCGGCATACAATGCCGTTGCAACGAGCGTTGCAGCAAGTACCATGAATAGTTTTTTTACTGTCATAACCTTTAAATTTCTGAAGGGGGTTTGCTTAATTTATGAAGATCTTTTATCAGAATTTACGAAAATAAAACATTCCCATGATATTTATTGATTCTATCGGGTGTTTTTTTTGCAAGGGTAAAACCCGGGATTATTCTTGTCTTTTCAAGTCATCAAGCCATTGTAGGATAAGGTTCAATGCTTAAACCCCAGTATCAATGCATGAAAGATAGAAACAGCAGTGCCAACCACTGATCATCTCTCTTAAGGCCACCATAATATTACCGCTCCGCTATCACCAGCATTTCGAAATCTTTGGTGGTGAGTTTATCCTTGCGCGAAAAAGCTCCCAATGTGGCCCCGAAAATTTCAATTTTTGTAAACCCAACCGATTTCAGCAGCCAGGTGATCTCGCTGGGTACATAGTACCGTTCGTTGCATTCAAGCTCCTTTTCTACACCGTTGTCATCAACCGCGGTGGTAGTGTTGTAGTCTCTGAAGGTCATCAGGTCGAAGCCTTTGCTGTGGTATTTTGCCCCGTCTTCTGTGGCATCGGCTGCATGAAAATCGTTGATGGAGTTGAACAACGGGAACAATCCGTTGAGCGTGGTGAAGATGAATTTTGCCTTGTTTTTGAGTGCCTTTGAAACATTTTGCAGGATCTCATAATTCATCTCATCGGTTTCCATAAGGGGGAATGCCCCTTCGCACATCATGATAGCCACATCAAACTGTTGCTCAAAGGGCAGGTTCCGTGCATCATGATGAAGAAATTCTATTTCCAGTCCCTGTTCGGCCGCCTTTTTTCTGGCCTTTTCCAGAAGTGATTCCGACAGGTCGATGCCCGTTACCTGGTACCCTCGTTTGGTCAGCTCAATGGCATGCCGGCCCGTGCCGCAACCGATATCAATGATTTTCAGGTCTTTCTTAAAACCGAGCTCCTGTTCAATGAAGTCGCATTCACCCACAGTCCCCTGGGCAAAGGGTTCACTTTCGTACTTTTCTCCATAATTCTCAAACAGCGATTCATACCATTGCTTTTTTTCCATTGTTTTGTTCTCCTTTTGTTTGGTAAATAATCTAAGCTGATTTATTAAAACGTTGATTTTCTCAGAACGCAGATAACGCGGATTATACGGATAGTCGCTGATAAAAATAATCTGTGTAAATCCGTTCTATCCGTGTCATCCGCGTTCATCAATCTTGATTCTTTAGTGCAAGAAAAACTGGTTCAAAAAAATCATTCTCAAACGTGCTTTAAAATTAATCAAAGATACTTTTCTCAGAACGCAGATAACGCGGATTATACGGATAGTCGCTGATAAAAAAATCCGTGTAAATCAGTTCAATCTGCGTCATCTGTGTTCATAAATCTTAATTTTTTAGTGCAAGAAAAACTGGTTTAAAAAGTCATTCTTAATCGTGCTTTAATATTAATCAAAGATACTTTTCTCAGAACGCAGATAACGCGGATTGTAAAGATAGTCG
>SLIL01000103.1 GCA_007135645.1 Bacteroidales bacterium | reverse complement strand
TAAAAATGGCCATCAAGTTAATGAAAGATGACAAATACAACATTGATGAAATCAGTAATTATGTTGGATTTAATTCCACATCCTATTTTATGCGATCATTTAAGAAGAAATACGGTAAAACGCCAAAAGAATATCGTCGTGACCTAGTCCCACCGGTTGCAATGCAAAAATAACCATTCGGAAAAGGAAATAATTGATTGTATTAATTTCGTTAATTGAATGTATATTAATACCCAAATTGAGCGATTATCGCTCACAATATAAGAACTTGTAAGCTTTTCACCTCACTCATTCGGTGAAAAGCAACAAATTCTAAATCGGGGTTATACCTAAGTAAAGCGATATTTCACTTTGCTCATATAGCTCAACTTAGGTAATAGTTGCTTTTTCTAAAAGCAGCTTATCCGGAACTACTTAAACCAAGATTCCTATTAACCATATAATCTTTAATTTCTCCCCAAGCAATTTCTCTTTCTGGCTGATAGTCATTGCCCCCCTTATAATATCTAAGCGTTTTGGGATCTGCATGCTCAGTTATATTAATTATCTGTTCGTTTGTAAATCCAATATCTTGAAGTATCGTTGCACAAGTTTTCCGAGCAAAATAATAATCAAAAAGCTCAGAAACCTTTTTATTTATTACTTTGTCCTGGGTACCCATTTTTGTATTGTGTGATGGAATAATACGGTAAAAATTCTGCATTACCGCAATTCTCGGATTTTCTTTTCTCTTCATCTTTTCTTATGAAATGTATTGATTCAACTCCGTATGCTATGCCTTCTATTTCATCCTCGGTTAGATCTTCATCTGAAGCCTCCATCTGAATATTAACGGTATCCAGGAATTCTTCGTACACACTTTTTGGTACCAGATCGCCGTAAAACTTTTCAACGAGATCATTCCAGACCAAGTTATCAGGGCACTCTTCCGGAATAAATTGCTCCAGGGAAGAAGGTTGCGTTAAAAGTGGGATTTTCATAGCAAAACGTTTTAATTCTTTGACTCCAGTGTGAACAAGAGTCCTTTTTGCTATGATCCGGAATTAGTTATTGATGGTTATACCATCTAACAATTTAAATTATAGAGTCGTAAAATGAATGGGTAAATTTCGTTATAAATAGACGGTAAACCGAAAATATGGAAACTTGACCCAAAATTTAAGGAAGTAAGTCAAATTAGAAAATAAAATTCTGTTCTATTTTTTGTACTAAAACAAAATGACCGCTGTAATCCATTGATTAACAGCGGTCATTTTTGCAATTAGTCGGGGTGGCAAGATTCGAACTTGCGACCTCCTGCTCCCAAAGCAGGCGCGCTAACCGGGCTACGCTACACCCCGAAAATTTTCATTACTATGATTAAGAACTTTACAACTTTCCCGGTCTGAAACAGGGACATGATAATCTAAAAAGCGGAGAGAGGGGGATTCGAACCCCCGGTACCCTTCACGAGTACGGCAGTTTAGCAAACTGCTGGTTTCAGCCACTCACCCACCTCTCCGTGAGTTTTTCAGCTTCAATGATCGTTTAATCAACAATGCTTTCAATGATCCTGCAATACGGTCATTTTTTGAGTGTGCAAAAATACACAATTCAATCTTACCGACAAATTTATTTTTGAATTTATTTTACCACAACTCATACCATCCTGGCTATCAACCCGGAACATTACCTGTTAATCATTGCTACGCAGGGTATTTACAGGGTTTCGGGTGGCCGCATTGTAAGAGATGGTGGCCATAACAACTGAGGCAAGTGCAAAAACCAGCAACGAAGGTAAAACAAACATCAGCCATTGCAGATCAGTCCTGTAAGCAAAATTCTCCAGCCAGCGCATCATAAAGAACCATGCTGCAGGCCAGGCTACCAGGTTGGAAATAACGATGATAACCATAAACTCCCTGCTGATGGTATAAATAATGGTTTTGATACGGGCACCCAGCACTTTGCGAATACCAATTTCCCTTGTACGGGTAGCTGTAGCATAAAGTGCCAAACCAACAAGCCCCATAATGGAGAGCAAAATGGCAATACCCGAGAAGCTCATCACGATCACCAGTGTGCGCCTTTCATCCTGGTATTGGTCCATTATTCTGTCGCCAAGGAAGCTGTATTGCAGGGGCCATCCGACCACTTCCTGCTCCCAGATCTCTTCCAGATACCTGGCAAGAGACAACTCGTTGCCCGGCTCATAGCGAACAAGCAGATTGAAAAAATTATGAGGATAGCTGGCAGTATTGATATAGAACACCATAGGTCCCACAGCTTCATGCAGTGAGGCAAAATGGATATCTTCAACCACACCAATGATCCTCCTGGTACTGCCATCATAAAAACCTGAAAGATTTATACCAGTGGGATCCTTCTTCCCCATTCTTTGCATCATAGTTTTATTAATAATTGCTGCTTCAGTAAGGTCGGTGATCATTTCAGCAGAAAAGTCCCTGCCTTTGATCAGATCCGTTCCCATTACCGTAAAAAAGTTTTCATCACACGAAATCACACCGGCATGTATTTGCTGTCTGCCCGTTTCAGCCTCAAAACCAAACTGTGCGTAATTATTCAGGGGCCTCACCGGAGGATTATGGGTTAAACTCACACCCGATACGCCGGAATGCTGATAAAGCATGTTTTTCAGCCAGATTGCCCTTGACTCCATTTGATCGTCATAAGGATTTACAATAGTAACCAATCCTTCTCTTTCAAAGCCTGGATTGCGGCCTGCCATAAACTGCATCTGCACAAAGATGATCAGGCTTACCACGATCAGGGAAATGGATACCGAAAATTGCGTGAGCATGAGCAGCTGCCTTAACCGGTAAGTGAAGCTCCGCTTTCCTCCTCCCTGCCCGGTCATTACGCCTCCTTTAATTGCACTTATGGGCCTGAAATGTGAAATAATAACTGCCGGATACAACCCCGCTGCCAAAGAAATAAATATCAGCAGAACAGCAATAAAAAGCAACAACGGAATATTGGAAAAGAGGTTCAGTGCCAGATCCTTCCCGGTAAGGTTGTTAAGCAACGGCATAACAGCCTCTGCCAGGAGCAGGGCCAGCAACAGTGAAAACAAAGCAAGGATGAAGGTCTCAGCAATAAACTGCCAGATAAGCTGGGGACGGCTTGCACCCAGCGTCTTTTTTATTCCGATCTCTTTGGATCGTTTGATGGACATGGCGACAGAAAGATTTACAAAATTAAAGCATGCCAGGATCAGCGTTAACAACGCAATAAAAGAAAATACACGAACAACCATGACAGAACCAGTTTCTGCATTATCCCAGTCAAGGTGGGAAGACCTCAGCCGGATATCCTGCAGATGCTGCAACCGGAAAAAAACACGCTCATAGAAACCTTCGTTGGCACCCCAAAGGATATTGTTGATCTGCTCTTCCAGCAGCAAGGGATCAGCTCCATTACTCAGGGTCAGGTAAACTGCCACTGCCTGGTTCGACCAGCTGTCGAGCGCAGAAGGATTGACACTGCGCAGTGACTCCAGGGAGCCAAGCAACGAGAAATGAAAGTGTGATTGGTCTGGAAAAGGTTCCACTACACCCGTAACTATAAAAGTGTGCATATTTTCAAAAACCAGGTTTTTTCCCATGGGGTTTTCATCCCCGAAATAGCGCAAGGCAGCATCCCGCGACAGGATCATTGAATTGGGAGTGGACAATGCCGTAGAAGGATTGCCCTGAATAAAGTCAAAGGAAAAGATTTCCAGTATGGAAGAGTCTGCCAGCGAAAGACCACTTTCAAGATAAGGCTTACCATCCTGCGTAAAAACAACTTCCCGTCCCGTAATAAAAACCCTGCCCAGGGTTTCAACGCCCGGAAGGCTCTCCTCCAGAAAATCAGTGGCTACTGCCGGCAATATGGAAAGTGTGCTTTCATTGGTTTTATTGTGCATCAGCAGACGCCAGGTTTGATCCGACTTTTCATGATGCCGGTCGTAACTCAGTTCATCCGCAACAAATAAAAAAATCAGCAAGCAGGTTGAAATCCCGATACTCAACCCCAGAAAATTGATGATTGAATAAATATCGCCCCTACGGATCTTTCTCCATAAAACTAAAAGTGAACTTGTACCCATATTGTAAATTTTTTGGCCAGTTAATAATTGTTTTCCAATG
>SLIL01000171.1 GCA_007135645.1 Bacteroidales bacterium | reverse complement strand
TGTTTCACACGCCATCCTATAACCCACCACACCAGCAATACGCCAATAAATGCATTGAAAAAAGCGATCCACAGGCCCGAAAAACCAAAGTTCCAGCCAATATTTCCGGCGAAGCCTATAAAAAGTACCGCGCTAAAGTAAGCAGTTCCGTATGAGAAAGCGCTCATCCAGGGCCCCACATTGCCACCACCCAGAAAAAAGTCGTTGAATGTCCTGGTAGCTCTCAGGCCACGGATGCCCACATAAATGATCATCAGAGCGTAAAGGGAGAGAATGATTATTTTGATATCCATTGGAGATGGGTTATTATGTTATTGGGTTATTAAGTTATTGGGTTATTTAGTCACTAGTCATTAGTCACTGGTCTCTAGTCATTTTTCATTCTTCATTCATCATTCACAATTAACCATCACCAACCACCAACTACCACCCACTAATTTCCTTTCACCACATTGATTCTCGCGTCCACCGCGACCACCTTGTCTTTGGAGCCCAGAAGCGGGTTAAGGTCCATTTCAAAGATCTCGGGTGCTGCATTGAGCAGTGCGGAAAGTTTAACCAGCACCTGGGCAAATAGCTCTTCGTTCACCCCTTCCTGGCCGCGCACTCCCTGCAGGATTTTGTAACTTTTCAGGCTGCGGATCATGGAGAGGGCTTCCTGCTGGCTTACAGGTGCCAGGGCGTTGGATACGTCTTTCAGTACTTCGATAAAAATGCCACCCATACCGCAAAGGATCATATGCCCAAAATTTTCTTCGTGTTTGGCTCCCACGAACAACTCGATGCCCGAGAGCATGGGTTGAAGTAATATAGCGGTGGTGTCTTTTATTTTTATCATCCGCTCAAACTCCTGCCTCAGCTTTTGCTCATCTTTTACATTGAGCACCACGCCGCCCACATCCGACTTATGGACTGGGCCTACCACTTTCATTACCACGGGATATCCCAGCTGTGCGGCTGCTATTGCTGCATCATCTGCGGTCTTTACCACGGCCTCACCGGCGCGTGGAATACCGGCAGCATCAAGAAGTTGTTGCACTTGTTCGGGGGCAAGGTACCCTTCCGGGTTGTCATCAATGATCTCCCGGATGGTTTTATGATCCACTTCGGGCAATTCTGAGGATGGGGGCACGGGTGGGGGAGTATGATATACCCTTGCCAGCGCATTGCCCAGGGTTACTTCATCGGGGAAGTTGATGTGCCCTTTAGCAATGAATGCGGCCACTTCTTCGCGGGCTGTGAGGGTGGATGGCAGGACCGGGTAAATGGGCTTTTTGCATTGCTTCATTTTCAGGTCGAGGGTATCGTACACATTGAAGACAGGGAAGAGCCCCGGAGTGCCAAATATCACCACCATGGCATCAATATGGTCAAATTTTTCCTCCACATAGTCGATAATGATACCCAGCTGTTCGGCTGTACCTGTTGCCAGAAAGTCAATGGGATTGGCAACCGATGATCCGGGGAATAGGTGCGTGAGCAACTCCCGGCTTTCGGGGGTGTCAATATGGGGAACGTCCATCCCTCCGTTGGAAAGGGCGTCGGTAAGCATCACTGCCGGCCCACCGGCATGGGTAATGATGGCGATATTTTTTCCCTGCAGGGGTGGGTGCATAAACACAGAAGCCACGCTGATAAGGTCTTCACGGCCATAGCAACGCACGATACCGGCTTTTTTGAATAAGGCATCAACAGCTGAATCCGAACTGGCCAATGCACCGGTGTGCGAAGAGGCGGCACGGCTGCCTGCATCCGAACTGCCGGCTTTTACCGCTGCAATCCTGCATCCCTTGCTGATAAGCGATGATGCATGTTTAAGCAGCATTTCAGGCTTGCTGATGGTTTCTATGTACAGAAGTTTTACCCTTGAGCTTTTTTCAGGGTTAAAGGTCTCATCCAGGTATTTCAGGATCTCTTCAACGCCCATCTGAGCACTGTTGCCCACCGAAAAAACATTGGCAAAGGTCAACCCCTTTGGGATGCCCGCCTCCATGATAAAACAGGCTGTTGCACCCGATCCGGAGATAAAGTCGCACCCATGGGCTTCCAGCCTGGGAATGGGGTAGGTGAAGATGCTGTGATGGTTGGGGGTGAGGATCCCCACGCAGTTGGGCCCGATCAGGGAGCCGCCCACGCTGTTGATGACATCCACCATTTCTTTTTCAAGGCGGGCACCTTCCTCACTTTCTTCACTGAAACCTGCTGACAACACAATGAATGCCCGGGTCTGCTTCTGCTCTGCAAGTACCCTTACAGTATCCGGTACGAAGCGGGCAGCAATGGCAATGATTGCCAGGTCTACCTGGGGAAGGTCGGCCGGGTCGGCATAGCTTTTTATGCCCTGCACTTCGCTCTCTTTGAGATTGGTAACATAAAGGTTGCCGGCAAACTGTCCGTCGATGATGTTTTTCAGTACTTTCCCGCCGGGCTTGGTAATGTCATTGGAACCGCCCACAACTACAATGCTGAGGGGGTTTATCAACTGCTGGGTGATCATAATTAAACATGTTTTGTTTTGACAAATTTGATGTAAGGATTTCGGCGGCTAAAGTAACAAAAATTGTTAAGGTAGAAAGGGGAAATCGGAATGGAAAATATTAATTGGTGAACCAGAATAATATGCTGTATTTGTTAGTGTGTAAATTTTTTGATTTGTTTTTTTGTACAATAAAAGGTTTTAAATCAGCGGTATAGGATAAAATTTGCATCCATGAATAAAAAAATACTAAAAAAATAGTTGTATAACTAAAAAATTAGTTTTACATTTGTATAGATGTTTCCCAGTTTTAAATTTAAACCTTGTCAATTATGAAAAACAAATTGTTTTATAACCTTTTCGCATTGCTGGTTGTGTCGGTTGCTGTTAACCTAATGTCCTGCTCAGAAAGCTATACCGATGAGCATCCTGACCTAAAAGTCAAACATGAGAAAGAAATTGTTGCCGATTTTGATGGCAATACTTACAGTCTTGTTTCTATAGGCGATCAGGTATGGATGAAAGAGAATCTTAATGTAAGCCATTTTCTTAATGGGGATCCTATCCTGCATGTTACTGGAAATTACGAATGGTTTGAAGCTGGGGAGAATGGTGTCCCGGCATGGCGATACCCCAATGATGATCCCGCTCTTGGCGAAAAATACGGTAAATTGTACAATGGGTTTGCCCTTAATGATCCCAGGGGGTTGGCCCCTGAGGGTTGGAAAGTTCCGGATAATAACGATTGGGAAAAACTATTTGTTTCCATTGGTGGTGGTGATGCAGAGGCAAGTGAAAGAGTGGGCAGCATTAGAAAGCCAGGTGAATCAGAAGAAAAGGAAGTTATGCTGGGCTATATATGGAAGGATATTGGAAAATTGTTGAAATCTGATTTAAAGGAAACGAAAGAAACTGGAAGTTTCGCCTTCATGGGCAAAATGGGAGGAAAAGTTGACCGGTATGGTAACTTTTATGGTACTGGGGAAACTGGTTACTGGTGGATATATCCTGATAACAATGAGTATATTTTTATGTCAGAGCCCATTCGTAATGATTTTGGCAGGATCTCCCTGTTTTCGGAGAGAGATGCTGTGATGATCGGATCAGCAGTATATAAACAACAAGGCTTTTCTGTAAGGCTTATAAAAAAGTAGATAGGTGTGAGTCAAAATTATTTTCATTCAACTAAACGACATGTATCGACTATTAACCAGGAATAATACATCACAACCATGAAAGAACTAACCAAAGCAGAAGAACAGATAATGCAGATGCTGTGGGAAATGAAGCAGGCCTTTGTAAAGGACCTTGTGGATCGTTTCCCTGAACCCAAACCCGCGTACACCACGGTAAGCACCATTGTAAGGATCCTTGAAAAAAAGGGCTTCGTAGGGCACCGCTCTTACGGCAAAACCCATGAATACTTTCCACTTGTTGAGAAGAAGGTTTATACCAAACAACTTTTCAAAGGGATGCTCTCCGGGTATTTTGGCAATTCCATCAGACAGATGGTTTCGTTTTTCTCACGCGAAAGGAACCTCTCGGTCACAGAACTGGAAGATTTGAAAAAAATCATTGATGAAGAGATCAGGAAGCAGAGAGAGGGGTGAAAGTGAATGAAGAATGAAGAATGAAGAATGAAGAATGAAGAATG
>SLIL01000360.1 GCA_007135645.1 Bacteroidales bacterium | reverse complement strand
GCAGCACTTTTCCCTTCAGGATGGAGTAATCTTTATAAAATCACAGTTGCCGACTGGAGAAAAGATACGACCGGGCCTATGCAAGTTGTGTCAGGGCCTATGGGAAAAGAGAAGGTTCACTATCAAGCCCCAGGTTCTGACAGGATAGAATCAGAAATGATAAGATTCTTAGAGTGGTTTGAAAACGAGCAAGAAATAGATTTGGTTCTTAAAGCAGCTATTGCTCATTTCTGGTTCGTGACAATTCATCCTTTCGACGACGGAAACGGACGAATTACAAGAGCAATTACAGATATGACATTGGCACGTTCTGACAAAAGTACCAGGCGGTTCTATAGTATGTCTGCACAAATCAGAGTTGAAAGGAAACAGTATTATGAAAAACTTGAAGAAATACAAAAAGGAAATTCAGACATTACAGAATGGATTTTATGGTTTTTGCAATGTTTAATAAATGCTATTGACTCCACCGAGGAAACTTTATCGAAAATACTTCATAAAGCAGAATTCTGGAAAAACCATTCCACTACAATTCTCAATGATAGACAGCAAAAAATAATAAACAGATTGCTTGATGGATTTGATGGAAAACTGACGACATCAAAATGGGCGAAAATTAATAAGTGTTCACAAGATACAGCTCTTCGGGATATTCAAGATTTAATAAAGAAGGATATTTTACAAAAAGAAGCAAGCGGTGGAAGAAGTACAAATTATGAAATGAAAAAAATACCAGGATCATAACCCACCACATTTCCATGCAGAATACCCCGCTAAGCGGGATTTGCAATCCCGCTTTCTTCAAACATCACATAAGCTCTCAATCCAAAATACCCCATGAATAACCCCCAAAACCCCCGCTTAGCGGGATTTGTAATCCCGCTTTCTTCAAACATCACATAAGCCCTCAATCCAAAAAAGCACCATGAACAACCCCCAAAACCCTGCCCACCAAATGAACGCTTCCTGCATTTTGCTGGCAGCCGGGAAGGGTAGCCGTATGGGCATCCCCAAATGGAAACTGGAAATGCCCGACGGGGAAAGCTTTCTGCAATATCTGACACGGAGCTATACCGGCTGCGGAATATCTCCAGTTGTGGTTACCAACAGCCGGGATGCCTTGGCGGTTCAATCGGAGTGCCAGCCTGAAGTAAAAATCGCCATCAACCCATCCCCCGATAAGGGCAGGTTCTTTTCTCTTATTTGCGGGGTAAAGCAGATCCGGGCAGATACACCCTGCTTTATCCAGAATATTGACAATCCGATTTTCTGCATTGGTATTCTGGAGCACATGCTTGAAAAGATACCTTTTTTCGACGTGGTGTTGCCTGAGCATAAAGGAAAAGGTGGCCATCCGGTGTTGTTAAGCCCGGATGCATTGAGAAAGATTGCAACATTCCCTCCCCCCTATCCGGTATTACGGGATTATCTTGCCACCATGAATACCTGCAGAATAGCCGTGGATAACCCGGCCGTTTTGCTCAACATCAATACCCCTGAAGCATATTCACAGTTCAGGGCTACTCCATAAGGGGGAATTCATTTTTTTCTGTATCCATAAGCTCGGCACTGTCTTTGGCTTTGATCCCGTGCCCGAATTTGATGGCCCACTGCCGGGTAAACTCAGCCCCAAACAGGATGATCATAGCCATGTAGGAGGTCCAGATGAGGATCAGGATCACCGATGCTGCTGCACCATACACTGACCCCGGCTCAAGCATGCGGAAGTAAAGGCTCAGCCCAAACTGCCCCAGTGCAAAAAGCAGGGCAGTGAGAAAGGCGCCCAGGTACACCGACCGCCAGCGGATAACCGCATCGGGAAGGATCTTAAACATAAGGGCAAAAAGGGTGGTTACCACGAGCAAACTACCAAAGTAGCTAAAGAAGTTCATCAGGTAAGAAACTGTTTCAGGCCACATATCCATCAGCCAGCTCCCCATTATGGAAAGGATGGAGTTCATGATCAGGGAAAGCATCAGCAGAAAGCCAATGGAGAGCACCAGGCCAAAGGAGAACAAACGATCTTTCAGATACTTCAGAAAAGCCTTTTTGGGCTTGGGCACCACCCCCCATATCCTGTTGAGCGACAACTGCAGATGGTAAAAAACGGTGGTGGCCCCGAAAATCAGAAATCCCAGCCCCACGAGGAAGGTGGTAAGAGAGGTCCCTGTTTCGGCCACGTTGGTGACCATGATATCCACATTTCTCGCCACGTCAGACCCCAGCAGATCAGCGATCTGGGTGTAGAGTTCCTCGGAAACCGATTCTTCTCCCAGAAAATAACCCGCCATGATGATCACGATGAGGATAAGGGCAGGCAAAGAAAAAATGGAGTAATAAGCCAGGATAGCACTCTGCCGCCAGGGATCGGCCTGGTCCCAGCGATAAACCGTTTTCTTTATCACATCCCAGAAATCTCTGAGAAAGGTCTTTGGGTTGATGTTCATGGGCTTCTGCTATTGACTTATTGTGAATTTATTTGTTGATCTCTCGGGTAAGATCAAAATCGGCTTGAAACAACAGTTCTTCCTGGTAAAACAGCTGATAGCTGAAAACCGACAGGTCGCTGCTCAACTCTGCCACCCATTCTGCTCCCAGGCCCCTTTCCAGCAGATCGATGGTATATTCATCCGCAGGAAACACCTGAAAGAAAGGAGTGCCTCTGTCTTCATCCGCATAACCGCCATAAAGGGTGACATCCTCTGGGGTGCCATCTTCATGGCGATGATCATGGCGGAAGCGCAACCTGCCATCTTCGTTCAGAAACATCCAGGTGCGAGAGTGGTCTTCATCCAGATGAAAGGGGATATGAATGGCATTGGGCATGCAAATATCCACCTTCATGACCATGCGCATACCATCCCAGCTTTCGCGCCCTTCCTGCATATACACCTGGCGGCCTTCAAAGGTTTTCCCGCATAGGGCACTGAGGTTGTCAAAAAATGCCTTAAAAGACTCATGGTTGAATTCAAACACTTCTTCCAGTAAGTCATTGCTGCGGGATTCGATCACGGATTCCGTTCGCGGGCCACAAGCAAAAACAACAAAAACAGCAATCAGTAAGACCAGCAAAGGTTTTCTCCTCATGGTAGTTTGTTTATGGGTTCGGATCAAAATTAGTCAATTATTCCGGCAACCCCAACCCCTGATCATAAAGATTACCCATATATCTCCAGAAGTTTTTGTGGAAATCTTCGCCTTCTGCACCAGGGTATGTCTGAAAAAAGGAATATCCGGTTGCTTCACCAGGAATCACTCGCATAGATTCTTCCGTATAGAGATTGATGATCTCCGGATGAAACTGGATGCCGATCACATTGGGATACTTATTGTGCTCAATGGCTTCTGCCACAAGGCCATCCATACACCAGGCCGTAACCACCCACCCCTTACCGATCTTTTTCAGGGCCTGATGGTGTGAACTCAATACATGGGGCATTAACTCAGGGTTGCCTGCCACCTGGGCCATAATGCTTCCCGGCTTCAGGCTGATACGGTGATAGCTGTCCGAGAGTCTATGCTCATCGAGCCTCAGATGGCTGTAGTAATTGCGGTGCTGCCGGTCGGGGTGCATGGCAAGCATCTCCTCCACCGTATGCACATCATACAATTCAGTAGGGATATCCTGGTACATGGTACCTCCGGTGGCCACGTTCATGGTTTGCATACCCAGGCAAATGCCCAGGATATTAAAGTCCGGCCGTTCATCCAGCAAAGGCTCAAAGCCTTTATCCTGATATCCACCCAGGAGATGAAACAGAAACGAAAGCTCCATGTAATGACGATGAGGATCGGTAATGACTGTAAGCAGACTGGTGGGTTCACCATAAATGGATGGAGGAATATCAGGTCCCCCGAAAAATATGATCCCTTCGCTGTTTTCAAAAATTTCGCGGAACCGGGGGCTCAACGGGTTCTTTTCAAATAAGCCGTCTATTTGCAGAGGGGGCTCCAATCCAAGCAGAACAATATCATCCCTGCCCTGATCCAGCAGAAATTGCCGCGACTGCTCATAATTGTATGCCGCCGACTGGTGATAAACCCCAACGGCCCTGTATCCCTCCGGAAGGGGAAAAACACCACTGCCCGTAAGGAAAATAAACCGTTCAAGATTGGCAATGGTGGGGTGCAT
>SLIL01000232.1 GCA_007135645.1 Bacteroidales bacterium | reverse complement strand
TGATTAAACTAATTGGAATTTGCTGCGTCTAATCTAACACAAACAGAAATTGTTTGAAGTTTTAATCAAAATATTAAACAAACTAATAATAAATTCATAACCAATTAAATGAAAACACATAGCAACAAAACATCGTTTTTTCTAATTCTCCTAAGTCTACTGATCTGGTTTCCAATGGATCTGATTTCACAACCCGGGCAGGGCCAGGGAAGAAGGGCTGGCGAAGGCGGCACTCCTCCTTTGATCGGTAAACTGCATGGTACTATTGTTGACAGTGAAACAGGTGAGCCTTTAATGTTTGCCAGTGTGGTACTGAATCGTGAAAGTGACTCCACTATGGTTTCGGGAGCCATTACCAATGAGCAGGGGCGCTTCGTTATGGAAGAGCTTCCTCCGGGGCTGTTTTATATAACTTTAAATTATGTGGGCTATCCAAGGCAAAATTTTAATTCCATTCGAATCACCTTCCGTGAACCGGAATTTGATATGGGTGTGATAAAAGTTGCTCCCACTGCACAGATGCTTGGTGAAGTCACTGTAGAAGCCGCACGATCACTTATGGAGACAGGGCTCGACCGCAGGGTGATCAATGTGGGACAGGAACTAACCGCTGTTGGCGGCACCGGACTGGATATTATGCAAAACATTCCCAGTGTTGCGGTAGACTTCGACGGTAACGTGAGCCTGAGAGGAAGTTCTGATGTTACTATTCTCATTGACGGACGTCCTTCAACCCTTACAGGGCTAAGCGGATCTGAGGCCCTGGAGCAGATACCTGCCGAAATGATTGAGCGTGTTGAGGTTATTACCAACCCTTCAGCCCGTTTCAATCCCGAAGGAACTTCAGGCATTATCAATGTAGTGCTCAAACAGCAACGCAGGCCCGGTTATAACGGTATGGTATCACTTAACGCCGGTTCAGCCGGAACATACAGTGGTTCCATCAACCTCAATTACAAGCTCAACAACTGGAATTTCTTCACCAATTACAGCGGCAGGCTTTCAGACACGGAGAGCTTTGGAAATAGTCAGCGACAAACGTTCGGAGGTGGGTCTTCCAATTTTATGGATCAGGACATTACGGGCAATTTTGGCATGGATTCTCACAATGCACAGCTGGGATTAGATTACAACTTCAATCCCAAAAATACCCTTACCCTGTCTTCCCGTTACAGCAACTGGAACCGTAACATGGACAACCTCACCGAGTACATGCTTTACCAGGACCTGACCAACCCCAGCAGCCTTTTCCTTATGGACAATGAAACCGATATGCTGCACAACTCATTCAATCATCAGCTTAATTTCCGCCGTACGTTCGATCAAAGACATCGTGAGTTGATTGTTGATGTGGGCTTCTCCACGCGCACCATGGACCGCAGTGAGAATTTCCTGCAACAGTTCTATGAAGATAACTGGAACACACCCAACGGCCAATCGGTATTGGAGCGTTCCAATATGGATGGCAACAACTGGTCTTTCACAACGCAGCTGGATTATGTTCACCCGCTGGGCGATGACAGCAAGTTTGAAACAGGTTTCAGGACACAGGTAAGAAACATGGATTCTGACTTTCTCTTTGAAAACCAGGTAGCCCCGGGATTGTGGGAAAACAACCTGAACCGGAGCAACCATTTTATTTACGAAGAGCAGATCTATGCCGTATATGGTATGTATGCCACCATGCTTGGCAATTACAGTATTCAAACAGGCCTTAGGATGGAGCAGACTATGGCAGAAGGCAATCAGCGGACCACCGGTGAGATCTATCCTAAAAACTACCTGAACTTTTTTCCCACAGCCCACATCCGTCGGAATTTTGAAAACAATCAGGCGGTACAGATAAGCTATTCAAGACGTATAAACAGACCTCACAACCGCAACATCAACCCCTTTATGCGGTTTAGCAGCGAATATGAGGTTTCCATGGGTAACCCCGATCTGGATCCCGAGTTGATCAACTCCTATGAACTGGGCTACACCCGGTTCTGGAAAAGCACCACCCTGAATCCCAGTATTTTTTACAGAAATACCAATGGAAGTGTAACACGTTTTGGAAGGGTTGTTAATGATCTGCCAGGAATGGAAGGGAAAGAAGTAACCGTGATGACATTTGAAAATCTAAACCAGGCTATCTCTTATGGTGCTGAACTTGTTCTTTCACAAAGGGTTAACGGATGGTGGAACATCAACGGTACTTTCAGCTATTTCCGCAATATTGTTCAGGGACGCGGAGCACAGATGGACCTTCAAAATGACAACTACTCCTGGTCAGGAAGACTGGTAAGCAATATGAACCTGCCCGGAGGATGGGCAGTGCAGGTGAATGGATTTTACCGCTCACCCATTATCTGGCTGCAGGGCGAAATGGATGCCATGTATTCTGCCAGCGCGGGTGTAAGGAAAAATGTATGGGGAAACACTGGAACCATCTCCCTGAATGTTTCCGATATTTTCAACACCATGCGTTTCAGTATGCATAACTATGGCGATAACTTTACCATGGACATGGAGCGCTGGCGTACCAGCCGCTTCATAACTCTTGGTTTCACTTACCGCATCAATGAATTTGAGCGTCGCCGCGACCGCCGTGACCGTGGTAATGGAGACCGCGACAGCATGGACTTTGACGACTTTGATATGTAAAATATGGTTTTGTTTTGTAACTAAGTTGTGTAAGAGCCCGCCTTCTTGTGCGGGCTTTTCTTATTTACCCGGCTAAGAAAAAGGTTACAAAGACATTCTTTAATTATAAGTTCATTCTGATGGTTCTTTGTCAAAAAGTTTATTTTTGCAACTATAAGAACCCTTAATCCAACACACTCCTATGTTTCAATCCATCAATCCGGTAAACGGACAGATCATTGCTGAATACAGCGCGCACACTCCCGGGGAGGCAGAAGCCATTGTAATGAAAACCCATCAGGCATGGTTGCATTGGAAAAACACCCCGTTTGATCACCGGGCAACCCTGCTGCAAAGGGCCGCGTCAATTCTCAGGGAAAGGAAAGATGATCTGTCGCACATGATGGTACTTGAGATGGGCAAACCCATAAAACAGGCGCTTGCTGAAACAGAGAAATGTGCCACTGCATGCCTTTATTATGCCGATCACGGTGCGCAGTTTCTTGCTCCCGAGCCCATAGTTACCGAATCAAATAAAAGTTACATAGCCTACAATCCACTGGGAGTGGTGCTGGCAGTAATGCCCTGGAATTTCCCTCTGTGGCAGGTTTTCCGCTTTGCAGCCCCCGCATTAATGGCTGGCAATGCAGCATTGCTCAAGCATGCTTCCAATGTAATGGGTTCGGCCATGGCTATTGAAGAAATTTTCAGGGAAGCAGGATTTCCGGAAGATCTGTTTCGCACCCTGCGCATTGCCGGAAGTAAGGTAGAGCCGTTGATCAGGAATCCACTGGTTAAAGCCGTTACCCTTACAGGTAGCGTGGGGGCCGGAAGTGCTGTGGCCAGGGTAGCCGGTGAAGAGATTAAAAAGACAGTGCTGGAGCTGGGAGGAAGCGACCCCTATCTTATCCTGGAGGATGCTGATCTGGAGCAAGCCGCAACCATCTGTGCAACCAGCAGGATGATCAACAACGGGCAAAGCTGCATCGCGGCCAAACGGTTCATTGTGGTAGAAAAGGTATATGAACCATTTCTGGAACTCTTTACGCAGAAGATGAAACAAAAGAAAATGGGTGATCCTTTAAATATAAACACCGAACTGGGCCCCATGGCCCAGGTATCATTGCGCGATGAATTGCATGAACAGGTAACCCAGAGCATTGACAAAGGAGCCCGTTGCATCATCGGAGGTGAGATCCCCGAACAACCGGGATCATGGTACCCTGCAACAGTGCTGGCCGATGTAAAGCCTGGCATGCCCGCCTACCACGATGAACTGTTCGGGCCGGTGGCATCCGTCATAAAAGCCCGCGACCAACAGGATGCCATTGACATAGCCAATGATTCGGTATTCGGGCTGGGAGCAGCTGTATTTACCCGTGACCTTGCAAAAGGGGAGCAAATCGCCCGTGAGCAGCTCAATGCCGGATGCTGTTTTGTTAATGATTTTGTAAAATCCGATCCGCGCCTTCCCTTTGGAGGTATAGGTCACAGCGGCTACGGGCGCG
>SLIL01000178.1 GCA_007135645.1 Bacteroidales bacterium | reverse complement strand
GGTTCATCTGGTCGTAAATAATTTCCTGGCTTTCAAGTGGGATCCAGGTGGTATCGGTAATGTAGGTATAAATGGTATCGTTTTGCAGGATGGTAAAAAATACATCCAGCGTATCGATCTGATTAAATCCGCCGCTGGTAAACAGTTCAAAGTAGGAAAACTGGCGCGAAAAGCTCGAAATACCCAGTGAGCCGGAGAAGGAAAAGTTGCCCGTATTGTATTGCACGATTGCACCCACTCCAAAGTTTCTAAAGGAAACTCCTTCCGTGTTTTTTACTTTCTGCATTTCAGGTCCTGTAATCTGGCCATCGGGAATGCGGAAGTCGGTAAGCATTTGCAAAAAAGAAACACCCAGTGCCCATCTTTCAAATCCGTTTACTTCCACTCCAAAAACATCTCTTACAAGCGATTCAGGACGTGTTACCTGACGGGGTGGTGTACGATCGATAAAGATGGTATCATAAACAATGCGGGTTTCGATTTCAATGATGGTGTCTCTGATGAAGATAGTATCCCTGGCCATTGACTCAGCGTTCAAGGTCAGGTCCCGGTCAGCTTCAGCATTTGTTTGTGTATGAGTATTTTCTGATTCCCGATGCTGTATGGTATCTCCGGGATCTCTTGTATGTGCAGGGAGTAAAGGTGTTGAGCCGGCAACTATGACCAGGTGGTTGCCCGATCCTCTTACCTGATGTCCATGATGATGCAGTATCTCTCTGAGGATCTCTTCGGGTAATTTTTTAGTGGCACTGTAATTGACAAGCCCGTCAAATGCGGGATCAGAAGCATTGTAAGTAAGGTTGAGCCCGTAATCTGCCGACAGGCGGTTTAAAACTGAACGCAGCGGTTCATTTCTGGCTTCAAAATTAACAGGGGGTTGAGTGGTTTGGGCAAATCCATTCATTGCTATTGCAAGCAGCAACAACCAAAAAAATACCAGGGGTAGTATTTTGCTGTTAACGTGGGTTCGTTTTTTCACATTCAGGCAACTAATATTATCCTTAAAAGCCAGGAGCTTTGATTCGATAATGAACTCACAACAAAATACTAACGTCGGATTATATCTAAAGTTTCTTTTTCGTATTAATTTTTTATCAAATAATGCCCGTTGTCTTCTTTAATGGTAAGATCAAACAGCATTTCGAGAGTTTTGAAGATATCTTCCGGTTTTTCGTTGATAAATCTTGCGGTGAGTTTATAAGTGGCAATTTCTTCATCGAAAATGATGCTCACAGGATAGGTTTGCTCCAGGTCGTAGAAAACCTCTGTTAATGGTGCTTCATTGTACTCCAGCCTACCAGTCTTCCAGGCCAGGAAATTTAGATTGTCAAAGGTTTCAGAATCAAGCTCCTTAGTTTCTTTGTTGAATGTAACCCGTTCATTTTTTTGAAGGATCATGGATTCTCCTGATTCAGCAAAAAATTCCACTTTCCCTGATAGTACCGACAACCGTGTTAATTGCAGGTCTTTCCTGGCAATCTCGAAGGAGGTGCCTAAAATCATCACCCTGGCCTGTTCAATCTCAACGATAAATGGTTTTCCGGGAGCTATTTCAAACCACGCGCTCCCTTCCAGTTTTACACGTCTTTCGCCATGGATAAATTCTTCGGGATAATGCAATGTAGCAGTGCCGTTAAAGTAAACAACAGAGCCATCAGGAAGCACCAGCGGGCCGTCTGGTACTTCCATATTGGTATGATGGCTAAGCATGGGGACAGTTTGTGGTTGTGAGATAAACATGTAAACTCCGATAAACAACAATAACAGTGCTGCGATACCAGAAACAGCATACACGTATTTTAAATTGATTCCAAACTGGTGATGGGTTGTGCCCTTCTTCTCACTGCCCTCAATCAGGTTTATTTTTTCATTGATCTTTTGCCATGCCAGAGCGTTGTTGATCCTGGCTTTTTCTGCATTTGCCGGTTCTATTTGCCACAGCAGCTTATACTGGTCAAATAGCCGGCGATCTGCCTCGGATCGTTCAATGCGGTTTCTCAGCTCACCCTGTTCTTCCGCACTGGCTTCCCCGGCCAGAGCTCTCAGAATGAGTATTTCAATGCTATTTTTATTGTTTTCCATGATCGTGAATTCAATAGGTGTTGTTTTAAAGTGATTTACGGTGTCGTTTAAAAGACAAGTAATGAGCCTTTAACCCTTAGTTTTTTGTTTTGATTTTTACATCGGGTTTTTTGCCTGGGCGGCATCTAAAAAAAATAATAAAATCCAGCCAGAACAAAGATGGTAATGTAATCTTTCAGGTATTGTCTCAGATTCTGCAGTGCAGCACTTAAATGTGCTTCCACTGTTTTTACCGAGATGTTCATGTTTTCCGCTATTTCGGCATAGGTCAGGCCTTTGGAGCGACTGAGTTCATATACCATTCTTCTTTTTTTGGGCATGTTGCTGATAGCCAGTGCCGTAAGCGACTCTATCTCTTTGGTTCCAATGAGCGACAGGTCGTTCATGGTGTTTCTGGATTCGGATATTACATGCTCACGATGCGACAACCGGACCTTAAGGTGCTCCTGGTAGTTGATGATTGCATTCAGGGCCATTCGATAAAGGTAAGATTTCAGGGAGGTGTTGATATGGATCTCCTGGCGCTTGATCCAGAGTTTTACAAAAACATCCTGTACGATTTCTTCAGCGTCTTCCTGGCTTCCCATTCGTTGGATACAATACCGGCATAAAGGTTCATACCAGGCATTGAAGATCTCTTCAAAAACCTGTTTGTTACCCTGCTTCAATCCCTGTATCTGGTAATCCGGAATCTTCTGCATGTCTGGCCCTGGGTTTAATGATCAGGTGTTTTTGATTATTTACCAACTATTTTAAGACAGCCTGAACCTGTATAACCCTTATTTTCTGAAAAAAAGTTGATCAATCGTTTTGGTTAAATGGTATGTATCATGCAGTGGTTCATTCAATACCATACTGTATAAAAAATTATCGAAAGATCATCTTACACAAGTGTGTCAACCAGATTTTCAGGGATGGGTAAAACAGGCGATTTTGCTATTATTTTAAAGTGTAAAGTTCAATGATCTTAAGGATCACCCTGGTTGCTTTTTCCATGCTTTCAAGGGGGATAAATTCGTATTTACCATGGAAATTGTGGCCACCGGCAAAGATGTTTGGGCAGGGAAGACCCATGTATGATAGCCTGGATCCATCTGTGCCACCTCTGATGGGTTTGATTAGAGGCTTTATACCAAGCTCCAGCATGGCCTGTTGGGCAATTTCAACAATATGATACACCGGTTCAATCTTTTCGCGCATATTGTAATACTGATCTTTGAGCTCAATAGTAACGGTACCTTCTCCATATTTTTTATTCATAAAATCAACCACATCCAAAAATAGTTTTTTACGGTTCTCAAATTTGGCGCGGTCATGATCCCTGATGATGTATTGAAGGGTTGACTCTTCCACAGTGCCGTCAAACTTAATAAGATGAAAAAAACCTTCGTAATGCTCGGTAAACTCCGGCCGGTCAAATACAGGCAGCATATCATTGAATTCGCTCCCCACAATGATAGAGTTGATCATCTTATTTTTCGACATGCCCGGGTGTACATTTCTGCCCTGGATATGCACCTTGGCAAAAGCAGCATTAAAGTTTTCATATTCAAGCTCTCCCACCTCTCCACCATCAAGGGTATAGGCATATTGTGCGCCAAATTTTTCCACATTAAAATGATCCACTCCTTTACCGATCTCTTCATCGGGGGTAAACGCGATTTTGATGGTTCCATGCTTTATATCAGGGTTTTGTACCAGAAATTCTATGGCAGTCATGATCTCTGCTATTCCGGCCTTGTCATCAGCACCCAGCAGGGTGGTGCCATCAGTGGTGATTAGGGTTTGTCCCCCGTATTTTCTTAATTCAGGGAAGTCCTCCACGCGAAGATACATTTGTCTTTCGGGGTTGATCAGAATATCTTCTCCATCATAATCTTCCACAATATTGGGTTTGATGTTATGGCCGGCCATATCAGGAGCTGTATCCATATGGGCAAGGAACCCGATCACCGGGATTTTTTTATCGGTATTGGAAGGGAGGGTTGCCATTACATAACAATGCTGATCCACATGTGCATCTTCAAGCCCCAGCTCTTTCAGCTCCTTTACCAGTAAAGTGGCAAGATCAAACTGTTT
>SLIL01000371.1 GCA_007135645.1 Bacteroidales bacterium | reverse complement strand
GAAGTAGGCAATCACACCCCTGAAAGAATTATACACAGAATCAAAGATCAGGGCCTGCAGAGGTGCATCAGTATCGCCTGATGGTGCCGGAACCTTTTCAACAATGGCTTCCAGTATCTTATCTACGCCAAAACCAGTTTTTCCGCTGGCCGGGATGATCTCTTCCAGGTCACAGCCAATCAGGTCAATGATCTGGTCGGAAACTTCTTCGGGCATGGCGCTGTCCAGGTCCATTTTATTGAGCACTGGAATGATTGTGAGGTCATGCTCAAGGGCAAGGTAAAGGTTGGAGATGGTCTGTGCTTCAATGCCCTGTGTGGCGTCAACAATAAGCAGTGCCCCTTCACAGGCGGCAATACTGCGCGAAACTTCATAGCTGAAGTCCACGTGTCCGGGGGTATCGATAAGATTGAGGATATATTTCTGTCCGTCTTGTTCGTACTCCATTTGTATGGCATGGCTCTTTATGGTAATGCCACGTTCGCGCTCAAGGTCCATATTGTCAAGAAGCTGGTCCTGAAACTGGCGGTCAGAGATGGTGTTGGTAAACTGTAATAGCCTGTCTGCCAAGGTGCTCTTACCATGGTCGATGTGCGCGATAATGCAGAAGTTGCGAATATTTTTCATAGCCTGCAAAATTACAACTAAAATTAATATCTTTTCCGTAAAACTATTAATATCAAATTAACCCCCAACTCAAAAAATTGGCGTACTTTGGCACTACCAAAACCCTAAAGCTTATGAATGAAAAAATGGCTACCTTTCGCAACAAAAAAAACATCAACAGGTTGATCGTTTATTTATTTGCCCTGTTAATTATTTTGCCCATGTATGCTTCAGGACAGGAAAAGCGGTTTACTTTGCTGCATACCAGCGATGAGCACAGCATGCTAATGCCCCTGCCTTCGGTGGATTATCACCCCGAAAAGGCCAATCCATCCCTGGGTGGTTTTGCCAGGCTTGCCGGGCTGGTAAACAAAATCAGGGACCAGAAGAAAGACGAACCCGTTTTGCTGCTTTCATCAGGCGATTTCGTGGGGGGATCACCCTATGCCTGGCTCATCCTTGAAGGGTATTCGCCCGAAATAGAGCTGATGAAAGCCATTGGTTATGATGCTGCAACCATTGGGAACCATGAATTTGATTATGGCCCCGATAAGCTGACCGATTACCTGTTGCGGGCCGGATACCCCGATGCACACCATGACTTGCCACTGATCATTTCCAACCTGGATATCCCCCAGGATCATTCGCTGCACAGGGCGGGTTTGCTGCCCCACAGGATCATGGAACTGGATAACGGGTTGAAGATCGGGCTTTTCGGATTGCTGGGAAATGTAGCTTATTCAGTAGCTCCCATGGCCGAGCCGGTATCCATCTTTGATCCGGTTGAAGTGGCTCAGCAACAGGTGGATCTGCTTAAAAGCCAGGGTGCCGATGTGGTGATTTTGTTATCGCACTCAGGGGTAGAAGAAGATTTATTACTGGCCAGGGAAGTGAGCAATCTTGATATTATTCTTGGCGGGCATGATCATCATCAAACCCCTGAACCAGTGCTTGTTAGCAATACCATTGTAATGCACAGCAGCTATTATCTGCAGTATCTTGGTGTTCTGGAGCTGGTTTACGATCCGCAGGCAGGATTGCTCAGTATCGTGAACCAGGAAAACAACCAGCCTTTCCAGATTATGCTGGATCATGCTATCCCTGAAGATCCTGTAATTACAGAAAAAGTAAATGAATATACCCTGAAACTGAACGACTTTATCACTGATTTCAGCGATAGTGTCTTTACCAATGTTTTTGAACCGATCTTATACTCAGATTTCTCGTTGCGTAAGCACCAGAATCTTGTGGAAACCACGGTAGGAAACTTTGTTACCGATGCCATGCGCCTGCAGGTGGAGAGAGTAACGGGGCATCCCGTTGATCTTGCCATTCAGGGCAATGGGGTGATCAGGGGGAATGTGGTGCCGGGTACCATGGAATGGTCGCGCAATATGGTGTCGTTTATGGATCTGGTCACCATTTCTGGTCTTGGGTCAGGGCCCGACATGAAGGCAGGATATCCGCTGGTATCCATATGGCTTACAGCTGAAGAGATATACAGCGTATTTGAAATTGCGGCCCTGCTTTCACAGCTAATGGGCGATACCTATTTTCTGCAGATCTCCGGGATGAAATACCATTATGACCCCGGCAAGGCTATCTGGCTGAGGATCCCTTTTCTGAATCTTCCCGTGCCTGCTTACCGCTCTGTGAAAGCTGTATATGTTTATGGTGGTGAAGGCATACAAGGCGAAGATGGCTACTACCAGCTTGACAGGAACAGCGACAGGTTGTACCACCTGGTGGCCGATCATTACCTTACCTCTTTTCTTCCCATGATCGGGAATATTCTTCCAAAGCTGAAACTTGTATTGAAAAACAAGGAGGGTCAGCCGGTGGAGCTGGATGAAACCATCATTCATTCCCATGGCCGTGAGTTTAAAGTATGGGAAGCCGTGGCACGCTATGCCGCTTCTTTTGATAAGGGTGCATCAGGATTGCCTCAAATGCCCGATCAGTATCGGGATACACAAAACCGGATCAATGCTGAAAAAGGGATCCCGCTTTACGTATGGTCCTACACAGGGCTGTTGGCGGTAGTGGCCGGACTGGGGATGGGGATAACCTGGATTGTGAAAAAGATCCGCCGTCGCAGAAGAAAGTAATTCCTCAACTCTCTTTATCGGTTTCTTTCAGATCTTTCAATATTTTGTCCACCTCAGTTTCAGTATTGTATAAGGTTTTTTTGCAAAACCGGATCAGCTCTGAAGCCCGCTTTACCTTTTCTGATAATTCATCAACACTGATCTCTGATCCTTCAATTTCCTGTACAATCTTTTCCAGTTCTTCTATGGCATCGGTATAGTTCATAGGATTGCTATCTTCATGTTTGTGGCAGTAAAAATAGCGATAATTTTAAACATTCAGGAAGTGCTAAAAAATCTAAAACCATTCTGATTTTGGGGGCATTCATTCACCCCGGTTGTTGAAAAGTATATCTTTACCCGCGAAAAACAAAAAATTAACTGCTGCCTGAAGCTTCTTTTCACCGGTTTTCACTGCTTGTTTCAATTGTGGCGGGCTTTGGATATAAGAAGGTTAAACAGATCCTTCAGTCAAAAAACATACAATTATGCAAAACAAACTAATGGTTCTCGTCCTGTCATTACTGTTTGCAGGAATTCTTTCTGCACAGGAATCTCTTACCTTTCAGTTGCCTCCCCAGGCAATCATAGATGTGATCGACGCACCTGCAACACCTTCCACCTCCATTGCACCCAATAACAGTGCAATCGCGTTCATTGATAATCCGGGTTTGCCCACCCTTTCCGATCTGGCAAGGGAAGAGCTGAGGCTGGGTGGTATGCGTATTGACCCCCTTACCAATGGGCCAAGCCGAAGGTCTTTTGGTGTTGGCATCAGGCTTACGGATATCGAGGGCAACAATGAGCGCGTTGTTACCGGTTTGCCCAAAGATCCCCGGATCAGCAATATGCGCTGGTCGCCCGATGCAAGACACATTGCCTTTACCCATACTGCCGAAAGCCATATCGAGCTTTGGGTGGTGAATGTGCAGAATGCTTCAGCCCACCGTTTAACCACCCACCTGGTGAACGATGTTATGGGCAATGCATTCTCCTGGAGTTCTGACAATAAAACCATCTTTTTTACGGCTATTCCTGAAAACCGGGGTGATGTTCCCGAGAGACCAAGAGTGGCAGAGGGGCCTGTGGTGCAGGAAAGTATTGGCAGGAGAGCTGCTGTGCGCACCTTCCAGGACATGCTCTCCGATCGCTATGATGAGGATCTTTTTGACTTTTATGCCACCAGCCAGCTTATGTGGGTTGATATGCAGGGCAATGAAGGCAAACTGGGTGAGCCGGCAGTGATCTGGTTTTTCAGCCTTTCTCCCAATGGGCAGTACATCCTGGTAAACCGGATCCACCGCCCTTACTCCTATATTGTTCCCTTCAGCCGCTTTGCACAAACCATGGAGGTGCTTGATCTTCAGGGTCGCAGTATCTATATCGTGGAAGAAGTTCCGGTGACCGATGATCTGCCCCAGGGATTTGGCGCCACTCGCGAAGGACGCCGCAGTGTGCAATGGCGCAATGATG
>SLIL01000193.1 GCA_007135645.1 Bacteroidales bacterium | reverse complement strand
CCGTCCCAGAATCCCCGGTTATAGACCTTTTTCAGTTCATTAAGCCAGCCATCCACTTTTTCCCGGGTAAAGGTACCATCCCTGCAGGCATTGGCAGCCTGGCGATACACGCGGGTAACGGTTTTAACGTATTCCGGGCCCCGGCCGCGCCCTTCGATCTTGAAAACGCTAACCCCCGCAAGGATGATATTGTCAATAAATTCAAGAGTGCAAAGATCTTTTGGCGACATGATGTACTCATTCTCCACGGTAAGCTCAAATTCGCCCTCCTTGTCTTTTACGGTATATCCGCGACGGCACAATTGCAGGCACGCCCCGCGATTGGCAGAGTAGTTCATGTTGTCAAGGCTCAGGTAGCACTTGCCACTCACAGCCATGCACAAGGCACCATGCACAAACAACTCGATCTGTACCAGTTGCCCGGATGGGCCGGTAATATTTTGCTCGCGGATACCACGGACAATTTCTGCAACTTGCTTAAGGCTTAATTCACGTGCCGTAACCATTACATCAGCATACCGGCTAAAGAACTTCACGGCCTGCAGGTTGGTAATGTTGCACTGGGTAGAGATATGAACCTCCACACCCTGCTCATGGGCATATTCAATAACACTGAGGTCCGATGCGATCACTGCAGTGATACCCGCTTCCCTGGCTCTCTGTATGGTAGCCTTCATCTCCCCCATTTCCTCATCATAGATAATGGTGTTGAGGGTGAGGTAGGTTTTTATGCTGTTTTCCCTGGCTATGCTCACAAGGTTATCCAGATCGTCAAGGGAAAAGTTCTGCGATGATCGCGAACGCATATTCAGCTTTCCTACCCCGAAATACACCGAATTGGCCCCGCCCTGTATGGCTGCCATCAGCGATTCGTAAGAACCCACGGGAGACATTATTTCGATGGACTGGGGCATAGGGTTGAGGTTAAGGTTAAGGTTAAGGTTGAGGTTGAGGTTGAGGTTGAGGTTAAGGTTGAGGGGGTTATGAGAGTTTGCCTTTGTAGTCTTCGTAACCGAAAAAGCGACAGGGGGCAAAGGTGCCGTCTTCTTTCCAGATGCCAATGGCAGGATGTTTTACTCCATTGAAATAGGTGGTTTTCACCATGGTATAATGGATCATATCATCGAAGATCACTTTATCCCCCACTTTCAGCTCTTTATCAAAGGAATAATCACCCATTCCCATATAATCCCCCGCAAGGCAGGTAAGGCCACCCATACGGTATACGGGTTTCCCGGGTTGTGCATCGGTGGCATCCAGTATGCGGGGCTTGTAGGGCATTTCCAGGCAATCGGGCATGTGTGCAGAAAAGCTTACATCCAGCATGGCCACCTTGATCCCTTTGTTGTCAATGATATCCTGGACGGTAGAAACCAGGTATCCCGTCTGCCATCCCACGGCCTCGCCCGGTTCCAGGATCACGGTTTCCAGATTTGGATAGCGCTTTTTGAAATCCTGCAGCAATTTCACAAGGTGTTTTACATCATAATCCTTGCGGGTGATATGATGACCCCCTCCCATGTTGAACCATTTCACCTGTTTGATCAATGAAGAGAATTTTTCCTCCACCTTTTCCAGAGTACGCTCCAGCACAAAAGAGTCATTCTCGCACAACACGTGAAAATGCAATCCTTCCACATCATCAGGCAGGGTATCGGGTAGCTGATTGCGGGTTATCCCAAGGCGCGATCCCGGAATGGCAGGGTTATAAAGATCCGTTTCCACCTCTGAATACTCGGGGTTGATGCGCAAGCCCATGCTCACCGGCTGCGCATAGTTTTTTACCCTGTCCCTGAACCGCTGATACTGGGTCATGGAGTTAAAACTGATATGGCTGCTGTAGCTCAGTATCTGGTCAAACTCATCGTCAAAAAACACAGGGCAATAGGTATGGGCCTTTACCCCCATTTCTTCATAGATCAGGCGTGCTTCGTTGAGTGAGCTGGCGGTTGCACCGCTCAGGTACTGCTTCACCAGTGGAAATGTTGACCACATGGCATAGCCTTTCAATGCACAGATGATCTCCACATCGGCCTCTTTCTGCACCAGGTCAAGAATTTCAAGATTGATGCGCAAAAGGCTTTCGTCGAGCACAAAACAGGGCGAGGGGATTTGGTGGAAGTTCATTTTTTAATTGTTAATGGTAAATGGTGAATGGTGAATAATGTGGAGTGTCTTTTCTGCAAATTTATTTTTCCAGATTAGCTTTTGCGGTTTTAATGATCGAAGTCAATAATTTCATCAATTCTGTTGCATTATTGTTCAGGTTAACGAATTCTTCAGTTCCAATCAAATCAGTTTCTTTAAGGAGTTCAAGCCAAAAGAGTGATTCATTACATTCTTTTTGAGCAATAGCCATTTTATGAATAAAGTCTGCTTTACTCTCAGCATGTTGAGCTTCGCGGATCATCGCTCCAACGGATGTACCACATCGAACCAATTGTTTTGAAATGACAAATTCTTTTTTATTGATCAAAGACTGTCCCAATCTTACAGTCTGGACTGCAAAATTAAAACTCTTTTCTTTGACAGCATTAGTCTTATTCATAATATTTAAACTCTAAATTGGCAGCACAAATCCTTCATTAATCATTTACCATTCACCATTTACCATTTAACCTACTTTTCAACGGGCAGCGCCTCATCCACCCTCTCATGCCAGGGAAGCCCGTAAACAGGCAGTTTTTCCATGAAAGGATCGGGATCAAATTCTTCTACGTTGAATACGCCTTGCCCGGCCCATTTACCGGTGAGCATCATCATGGCACCGATCATGGCGGGTACGCCTGTGGTAAAGGAAATGGCCTGGGCTTTCACATCGCGGTAAGCCTCGGCATGGGAGCAGTTGTTCCATACATAGTAGGTGCGCTCTTTGCCGTCTTTTAACCCACGGATCTGGCACCCGATGGAGGTTTGCCCTTTGTACCCTTCGCCCAGGGAAGAGGGCTCGGGCAGCAATGCTTTCAGAAACTCCAGTGGAACGATGTCCATTCCTTTGAAGTTGATGGGTTTGATGCTGGTCATGCCTACTTCCTGCAATACGTTGAGGAAGTTGATGTATTTCTCGCCAAAGGTCATCCAGAAGCGGGCCCTTTTAAGGGTGGGGAAGTTCTTTGTGAGGGACTCCAGCTCTTCGTGATACAACAGGTAGGAGTCGCGTGGCCCGATTTCAGGATATTCAATAACCTTTTTGATCTCCAGCGGCCGGGTTTCAATCCATTGGCCGTTTTCCCAGTAACGCCCGTTCTGGGTAATCTCCCGGATATTGATCTCGGGGTTAAAGTTGGTGGCAAAGGATTTGCCATGATCGCCGGCGTTGCAGTCCACGATATCCAGGTAGTGCATTTCGTCAAAATGATGCTTTGCAGCATAGGCAGTGAAGACGCCCGTTACACCGGGATCAAAACCACAACCCAGCACTGCAAGAATCCCTGCTTCCTTGAAGCGGTCGTGATAGGCCCACTGCCACTTGTATTCAAACTTTGCCACATCTTTGGGTTCATAGTTTGCCGTATCCAGGTAATGGGTTTTGGTTTGCAGGCATGCTTCCATGATGGTAAGGTCCTGGTAGGGAAGCGCAACATTGATCACCAGTTCGGGTTTAAAATCTTCAATCAGTTCAACCAGCTCGGGTACATTGTCAGCATCCACCTGGGCTGTTCTAACCCGATCGCCACCAATATCATGGGCAATTGCATCACACTTTTCAATGGTGCGGCTTGCAAGCAAAATGTCTGAAAACACTTCGGGAATTGCGGCACATTTACGGGTTACTACATTGCCTACCCCGCCGGCTCCTATTATCAATACCTTACTCATAGCAGTTTATTTTGGTTAAAAAAATAATTTTAGTTTTCTGAATGCAAAAATAGAAATTTCCACGCAGCTCAAAGATATAAATTAATATGACCCTGCCCCGGGTCCGGCAGCCTGATATTTTATTTTTACGTTTTACCAAACATCCATCAACGATCCATTGTTAACAATGAAAATCTACGTTACAAATTAAACACAAAAAATCGGTTATGGCATTTAAAAGCAAGGGGGTCAAATCTCCCTGTATAGACGTTTGTATTACCCGTGAAGGAGTGTGTATTGGCTGTTACCGAACCCTTGAAGAAATGGCTTCATGGGCCAGCTATACCGAAGAGCAAAAAGCCCGTGTGCTTGAAAATATTAAGCAAAGGCGGGGTTCGCAGGATTATTATGGAAGCCCGGGAGGCTAAGTGGAGGTTGCAAAAAACTATGCAAATGGAAAAAATTTTCGCCTATGGCACCTTGCTGGATGCAGACATTCAGCAGCAATTGTTTGGCCGGAAGCTTGCCGCCGGTTTGCCTGCACTGTTGAGCGATTTCAGGAAATATACGCATGAAAGATATCCTTATATTGTCCCTTCAGAAGGGTGGTCTGTGGAGGGACGCATCCTTTCAGTTACAGCCGCTGAACTGGAAATAGCCGATCGCTGGGAGGAGGTTCCTGAGGTTTATCAACGAAAAAGGGTACGGGTAGATATAAAAAAAAACAAATTTGCTCATACCTGGGTTTATGTGAAGTCTTGACTCAACAGATCCAATTTAGAAGGATTTAACAAAATATCACATTCCATAGGTGTTTGGCGCAATTTTAATACTTTAAAAAGCGTTAGTTTTGTAGTATTCAATTCGCCGATTCGTTAACCTTTGCCTGCCCTTAAAGATGATTAAACGTACACTGTTGTTTGCCATTACACCCCTGATCCTTTTTATATTCATTAAACTGCTTTCGTTTACCAACATAATCGTACTCCCTGAAAACGAGCCAGCCCCCAATCACAGCTACAGTGTTTACGCGCTGCCCGTGCCCCAGGAGCTGAATTTTGCCGGGGAACCGGTGCCCATAGAGAATTTCGAGGTCAGGGAGCGGTTCGATCGTGAATTACTGGTAAACAGCTACTGGCAATCACAAACACTGCTTTTTTTCAAACGGGCCAATCGTTGGTTTCCAATTATCGAACCCATCCTGGAAGAAGAAGGGATCCCCGATGATTTTAAATACCTTGCCCTTATCGAGAGTGGTTTGATGAATGTTGTTTCACCGGCCGGCGCAGCAGGTTACTGGCAGATCCTTCAATCCACCGGCCGCGAACTGGGTCTGGAAGTCAACAACAATGTGGATGAGCGTTATCATGTGGAAAAATCCACGCGGGCAGCGGCCAGGTATCTGAGAAGTGCTTACAGCCGCTACAACAGCTGGACTTCAGCCGCGGCGGCATACAATATGGGCCGTGCCGGGTTCAACAGGCAAATATCCAGCCAGCAACAACAAAGCTATTACAATCTTTGGCTCAACGAGGAAACCTCACGCTATGTTTTCAGGATCCTGGCCATAAAAGCCATCTTCGAAAATCCCAGAGCCCATGGATTTAATTTCAGTGAAGAAGACCTCTACAAACCTTATGAATACTACACTGTGCAGGTAGACACCTCCATTCCCGACCTGGTTGCCTTTGCCCATGATCACCAGATCACCTACAAGGAGCTTCGCGTATTAAATCCGTGGCTCAGGCAGCGCGAGCTCAACAACCGCAGCCGCAAAGTGTATGATATCAAAATCACCAAGGAAAGCCTTTTTGGCCTTGTGCCTGATCCGGTTATCAGGGAAGAAGATATTACAGATGATGTTCCGGATGCCATTACCCCGGCCGGTGAACCGGATATGTAATCGGTATTTGATTACTTCATACTTTGGATATGCCTGTTTACCTTGGTCTCGATATCCCTTGAGATCAACCCAAATCTTAGTTGTTTTTCTTTCAGCATTACAGGCCAGTCTGAAAGTTTTACTTCGGAAAAATAAGTGAGACTTTTTAAAACATGCAGCATATTTCTTGTTTTGTATTTTTTTTGATAAAACCCCAGTATCTCCTCAATCGAGAACTGCTTTAAAAGAAAATACAAATCCACAAAATCTTTTGACCTTGTTCCATCAAGTGCTATAGCATTCAGCTTCATAGCAGAAATATCCTTAATGGATATAAGTGCAACACCTTCCCTAAACACAGGAGGCTCTACCAAAGGATACTTATGAGAAATTATGTCGATTTTAATTTCATCAATACTTCCTCTGATAGTATTTTTCGATGTATAAAAAGAAGCGAAATTATAGTTGCTTTCCAGGAATTCCAGCATTTCCTCAACAGCAAAATCGTCTGTTGAAAACAAATCCAGATCAACTGAAATCCGATGCCCTATCTGCAAAGACAATGAAGTGCCCCCTGCAAGATAAAAACCCTTTAATAATTCTTCTGACTGTAGTTTTATCAGAAGTTCCAGCATTCCGGGGCTGACTGCATCTTTGAATAGCATGAAAATTCTTCTTTTGGAATGTCAAATATCAAACTGACAAAATTCAACGTTTTCTTATCTAAAAAACCAGCCTTCCTTATTTCTTCACGTATAACCTCTTCTCCATAATGCTTCATAATGTATTTTACATCCTCAATATCCCCATTGTTGAATACCCTTTCAATAATAATTCGCCTATCCCTGTCGAAGTCCAGTGCTTCAAAATCCATATCCCAAAACCACATGGGTTTTAATTTATCTTTCATGGTTTACATAGATTAGCAGAAAATTTGCAGATAATGCTCTTTACAAAGTTAGCTTTTTTTAGTGCTCCCTGCAAACAAATCCGCTTTATAATCCTTACCTTTGCAGGTTATTTTTTAAGAAAAAAGCATGCAACAAATATCCCCTGCCCTGCACAAAGAATGGCTTGAAGTTTTTGGTGCCAGGGAGCACAACCTCAAAAATGTTGACCTAAAAATCCCCCGCGAAACACTCACGGTAATTACCGGGCTGAGTGGCAGCGGCAAATCGTCGCTGGCATTCGACACCATCTATGCCGAGGGTCAGCGCCGCTATATTGAAACCTTCTCTGCCTATGCACGCCAGTTCCTGGGGAGCCTGGAAAGGCCCGATGTGGACAAGATCAATGGCCTCAGCCCGGTGATCAGCATCGAACAAAAGACCACCGGAAAAAATCCCAGATCGACTGTAGGAACTGTTACGGAGATCTATGACTTTCTGCGCCTGCTCTTTGCCAGAAGTGCTGATGCACACTCCTATGTTACCGGAGAAAAGATGGTGCGGTATAACGAAGGGCAGATCCTTGATCTTATCATCGAAAAATTCACCGGAAAAAACATGATCCTTCTGGCTCCGCTGGTAAAGGGAAGGAAAGGGCATTACCGGGAGCTGTTTGATTACATGCAACGACAAGGATTTTTACGCACACGGGTAGATGGAAAGATCCGGGAGATCATCCCCAACATGAAAGTTGACCGTTATAAAATCCATGATATTGAACTGGTGGTTGATAAAATTGCTGTTGACCCCAAACAGAGAAAGCGGATTGAGCAATCGGTGCAAACCGCCATGAAATATGGCAAAGGGATGATCATGATGCTCAATGAGGAAACCGATGAGGTATCTCACTTCAGCAAAAACCTGATGTGCCCGGTTTCCGGAATAGCGTATAAAGACCCCGAACCCAATACCTTTTCATTCAACTCTCCCTATGGGGCATGCACCAGGTGCAACGGGCTGGGCTCCATCAATGAAATGGACCTGAACAAGGTCCTCCCCGACCCCGAGCTCTCCATCAACAGAGGCGGGCTGGCACCACTGCGAGACACCAAAAACCCATGGATCACCAGGCAACTGGAAGCCATAGGGCTGAAATATGGCTTTACCCTGGATACCCCCATAAAAGATATTTCGGAAGAGGGGATCAATACCATGCTTTACGGATCCAACGAAGTGTTCAGGGTAAAAAATGCAAACCTGGGGATCACCCAGACTTACAACCTCAGTTTTGAAGGGATCATCAATTTTATCTCCTCCCAGTATGAGGAAAGTTCTTCCAGGAATATTAAAAAATGGGCATCGGAGTTTATGCACCAGAAAAGCTGCCCCGAATGCCATGGCCAGCGCCTGAAAAAGGAGTCGCTGCATTACAAAATCGACGGTCGCAATATTGCTGATTTTGCCCAGATGGACCTGGTGAGCCTTCATGATGCCGTAAACAACCTCCAGAAAACGCTGGACAAAAGAAAACTGATCATCGCCAACGAGATTCTGCGCGAGATCAGCACCAGGCTTGGGTTTATGCTCGATGTGGGGCTGGATTACCTCTCCCTGGACCGCCCGGCCCGAACCCTCTCGGGAGGGGAAAGCCAGCGGATACGGCTGGCAACCCAGATCGGGTCACGGCTTACCGGGGTACTTTACATTCTGGATGAACCCAGCATCGGCCTGCACCAGCGCGATAACCACAAGCTTATCGAGTCATTGAAAAACCTGCGTGATATCGGTAATTCGGTAATTGTTGTGGAGCACGACCGGGATATGATCCTGGCCGCTGATCATGTCATTGATATAGGGCCGGGTGCAGGATTACAGGGAGGCAAGATCGTGGCTGAAGGGGCACCCCTTGAGATCATGCAGAAAAGCGGTATCACAGCGCAATATCTGCGTATGGAGAAGGATGTCCCCATGCCCAAAAAGCTACGCAAAGGAAACGGGAAGAGCCTGGTACTGAAAGGGGCATCAGGCCATAACCTTAAAAATGTAACGGTGGAGTTGCCCCTGGGAAAACTTATCTGTGTAACCGGGGTTTCAGGAAGCGGCAAATCCAGCCTTATCAACGAAACTCTTTACCCCATCCTCAGCAGCCATTTTTACCGTTCGGAGAAAAAGCCTCTGCCCTACAAAGAGATCAAAGGCATTGAAAACATCGACAAGGTGGTGGAGATTGATCAGTCGCCCATTGGCCGTACACCACGCTCCAACCCCGCAACCTACACCAAGGTTTTTGATGAGATACGGAAGCTGTTTGCCTCGCTGCCCGAAGCACAGATCAGAGGGTATAAGCCAGGGCGCTTCTCATTTAATGTAAAGGGTGGACGCTGCGAAACCTGCCAGGGGGCCGGGGTAAAGGTGATTGAAATGAACTTCCTGCCCGATGTGCACGTGGAGTGCGAAGACTGCCAGGGCAAACGCTACAACCGCGAAACCCTGGAGGTACGCTATAAAAGCAAATCCATCAACGATGTGCTGAACCTCAACATTGACCAGGCATTGGAATTTTTTGAGAATATCCCGGCCATTGTACAAAAAATACGGACACTGCGCGATGTGGGCCTGGGCTATATCACCCTGGGGCAAAGCAGCACAACCCTTTCGGGAGGCGAAGCCCAGCGGGTAAAACTGGCAGCCGAGTTGTCACGCCGCGATACGGGCAACACTTTCTACATTCTGGACGAACCTACCACCGGCCTGCACTTTGAAGATGTAAGAGTGCTCATGGATGTTCTAAACCGCCTTACCGACAGGGGTAATACAGTGCTTATCATCGAACACAACCTGGATGTGGTAAAGGTGGCTGATCATATCATCGATCTGGGGCCTGAAGGAGGGTTCAGGGGTGGTGAGATCATCTGCACCGGAACACCACAGGAAATTGTAAAAAACAATTGCGGGTTTACAGCCGGTTTCCTTAAGGAGATCATTGGTAAGTAACCCGTTCTGCATTTTAAAAATTATTCAACATCCGATCCCAATAAAATATGACGAAAGAGAATCCGGCATCAGACCAAAAAAAACCTGCTCAAAACCCTTTGCTTCAGCCCTTCAGCACCCCTTTTGAAACTCCGCCCTTTCACCTGATCAGGCATGAACATTACAAGCCTGCATTTGAGGCAGCCATAGAGCAGGGCCGTAGCGAGATTGAAGCCATTGCCGAAGCCACAATCACCCCTGATTTTGATAACACCATCGGGGCACTATCCTATGCTGGGGATCAGCTAAGCAAGGTAAGCAGCATTTTTTATAACGTTAACCATGCCGAAACAGATGCTACCATGCAGCAGATCGCAAGGGACGTATCCCCCATGGTAACCGATTTTTACAACGACATCCTTTTCAACGAAAAGCTTTTTAGGAGGGTGGAATATGTTTCCGAAAATACCGACAAGGAAAAGCTTACCCCCGAGCAAAACATGTTGCTCCGGAAAACCTACAAAAGCTTTGTGCGCAATGGGGCCAATCTGCCATTGAAAGAGAAGGAGCAGCTGCGGGAAATATCCCGCGAGCTTTCGGAGCTTTCGCTGAAGTTTAACGACAACCTGCTGGCCGAAACCAACAACTGGACGCTGCATCTCACCGACGAGAAGGATCTTGCCGGCCTTCCCCCATCAGCCATTGATACCGCCTTTCAGGCTGCAAAAGATAAAAACCTGGAAGGATGGCTCATTACCCTGCATGCACCCAGCTTTATGCCTTTCATGCGTTATTCCGATCTGCGCCACCTGCGTGAAAGAGTGTTCCGTGCATACACCACAAGGGCTTGTAAAAACGACGATCACAACAATACCAAAATCCTTACACGCATTGCCAATCTGCGGCTGAAAAGGGCCAATCTGCTAGGCTATAAAACCCATGCCCAATTTGTACTGGAGGAGACCATGGCCAAAAGCCCGGAGAAGGTAAACGGTTTTCTTCAGCAGCTTTCCGATGCAGCTTTGCCCATTGCCAGGAATGAACTGGCTGAAGTGCAGCAATTTGCCGCTTCCCTTGGCTTTGACGACGAAATAAAGCCATGGGACTGGGCATACTATGCCGAGAAGCTCCGGAAGCAGCGTTATGATTTTGACGAAGAACTAACACGCCCCTATTTCAGGCTGGAAGATGTTACAACAGGGATCTTTGATTTCACCAACAAGCTCTGGGGGCTTACCTATAAAGTCAACTCTGAAATACCGGTTTATCATCCCGATGTAAAAGTGTACGAGGTTTTTGATGAGAAAGGCGAATTCCTTTCGCTCCTTTACCTGGATTTCTTTCCCCGTGAAGGGAAAAGCTCCGGGGCCTGGATGACCAGCTTCAGGGAACAGTATCGCAGGGAAGGAGTGGACTACAGGCCACAGATATCCATTGTTTGCAACTTTTCCAAACCTACCGATACCCGCCCATCCTTGCTTACATTCAATGAAATGACCACGTTTCTGCATGAATTCGGGCACGCCCTGCATGGCATGCTATCGCAGGTAACTTATCCCGATTTGTCGGGTACCAATGTTTACCGCGATTTCGTGGAACTGCCATCACAGATCCTGGAAAACTGGGCGGTGGAAAAGGAGTTTCTTGACCTGTTTGCCAGGCACTATGAAACCGGGGCACCCATTCCCGGGGAAATGGTAGAAAAGATCATTAAAACCCGAAACTTTCATGCGGCCTATGCCACGGTAAGGCAACTAAGCTTCGGGCTCAACGATATGGCCTGGCACAGCTTAACCCACCCTTTTGAGGGAGACCCTGAAACCTTCGAAAAAGAGGCAATGGAACCGGTGAGGCTTTTCAACCCCATACCCGGCACGATGATGAGTGCTTCGTTTTCTCACATTTTTGCAGGAGGATACGCCGCAGGGTATTACGGATACAAATGGGCGGAGGTACTGGATGCTGATGCTTTCAGCGTATTTAAGGAACGAGGAATCTTTGACAGGGAGACCGCCGCTGCATTCAGGGAAAGCATTCTTTCCAAAGGGGGCAGCGAACACCCCATGGAGCTCTATATTCAGTTCAGGGGAAAAGAACCTGCCATTGATGCTTTGCTGGAACGGGATGGGCTGAAACCTGAAATTTCCAAATAACACGTAAAAAAGGGCCTGCTTTTTGCAATACCTTTGCAGCGGGCAAACGAAATGAATGGTTTGCCCGGAAAAGCATAAAATGATTGATAAAAAAGCATAGTTATGAAAACACTGATTTTCAGAGGACTGATTGTAATGGGAATCCTTACAATGATCTCAACACAAATGTGGGCGCAGGAAAAAAAAGGAGCGCGCCTTGAATACAAAGAAAAATCAATGGAACTGGGCACTCTTTATACCGATGAGTTGAAGCCTGTTTCCACAGAAATTGAATTTACCAATGACGGCGATGAGCCGCTGATCATTACAACTGCCAGGGGATGTTGTGGCACACGCATTAAAGCTTATCCGAGAGAGCCCATAATACCGGGAGAAAAAGCGTTTATCGAGATTGAATTCAGGCTGGCCCCCCGCCCGCACAACATCAATCGCACCATCAGTGTAATGTCGAACGACGAAAGAGGAATGCGGGTTTTTCGCATAACCGGGGAAGTTGCCGAGCGCGGAAGCTAAAAATCCCTGCCTCATCCATCAAATATCCGCAGGATTTGTTACATTCGTAAAAAAAATATTTACCGATGAACAGATCAACTGCAATTACTGCCCTTTTGTGGATCTCCAGGATCCTTTTTGGTATCGTATTCATTTTTTCAGGATTTGTAAAAGCCATTGACCCTTTGGGGTCTACCTATAAGTTCCAGGATTATTTTCTGGCCTTTGGCACCGAATGGATGTTCCCGGTGGCATTACCCCTGGCCATCCTGATGAGTGGCCTGGAACTGGTGATCGGGCTTACAGTGCTGCTGGGGATCAAGATGAAATTCAGCGCGTGGGTAGGCTTCCTTTTCATGCTGTTCTTCACCCCGCTTACACTGTTTATTGCTATTTTCGATCCCGTATCGGATTGCGGGTGCTTCGGGGATGCCCTGATCATCTCCAATTGGGCAACTTTTTATAAAAACATCTTTATCCTGGCGGCCGCATGGTTTATCTTTTATCACAAAGAAAAAGTTAAACCCTTGTGGTCGGAAAAGAAAGACTGGTACCTGGTACTGATCCTGTCTGTCCTTACTGTATGGCTGTCGGTTTATTGCCTGCGCAACCTGCCCATTATAGATTTCCGTCCGTGGAAAGTCGGCAACAACATTTTTGAAATGATGCAACCACGACAGGAAGAAATCGCTGAATTTTCATTTATTTACCGTCATACACAAACGGGCGATACCCGTGAGTTTGAACTGAACAACCTGCCCTCGGGTGATGAGTGGGAATTTGTGGAAAGGAAGGAGGTTGTCATCCAGGAGTACATCGAAGCACCCATTGATGATTTTATGATTCTGGATGAATACGGCTTTGATATGACTGAGAGTTACCTGGGCAACCCGGATTTTCAGTTTCTTTTGATCGCCTACGACCTGCGCCGAACCAACAGAAGAGCATTTGAAAGAAAGATCAATGATTTTGCAGCCCAGGCAGAGGCCGACAATGTATCCTTCATCGTGCTTACGGGTAGTTCGCTGGTGGATATTGATGTATTCAGGCATGAAATGCAAACGCCCTACCCCTTCTACCAGGCCGATGGCATTAAACTGAAAACCATCATACGGTCCAATCCGGGGCTGGTGCTCATGAAAGACTGGGTGGTGATCGATAAGTGGGCCCACCGCAATATTCCCGAATACCAGAAGGTAAGGCAGAAACACATGCAGTAGAAACCACCAACACACCTCTCTATGAACCCTGACTCCTTTCGCAAACATGCCCATGAATTTGTGGACTGGATTGCCGATTATTTTGAAACCATTGAACAGTACCCGGTTAAATCAAGGGTGCAACCCGGGGAAATAAAGCAACAGATCCCCGGGCATGCCCCCAAATCGGGCGAACCCATTGAAGCCATATTTCACGATTTTCAAACCATCATCATGCCGGGCATAAGCCACTGGCAGCATCCCGGGTGGTTTGCCTACTTCCCCGCCAACAACAGCCCCGTTTCGGTGCTTGCCGAGATGCTTACTGCAGGATTGGGTGTGCAGGGAATGATCTGGGACACCTCCCCTGCGGCCACCGAGCTGGAAGAGGTTGTAACCAGCTGGCTCAGGGATATGATGGGTTTGTCCCCTGATTTTACAGGCGTGATCCAGGATACTGCATCCACAGCAACCCTTTGTGCATTGCTGTCGGCCAGGGAAAAGACAACGGGATTTTCGGTGAATAAAAAGGGTTTTGAGCAAACCCTCCGGGTTTACACCAGCAACCAGACCCATTCGAGCATTGAAAAAGGGGTGAAAATTGCCGGCTTTGGAAAAGAGAACCTCGTTTACATTGAAAGCGATGAAAATTTTGCATTAAAAGCTGATCAACTGGAAAAAGCCATTAAGGCGGATCTGGAAAACGGGTTTGTGCCATGTTGCGTGATCGCAACCCTGGGTACCACCTCTTCCATGGCCATGGACCCGGCGAAGGATATGGCCGCCATCTGTAAAAAATACGGAATATGGCTGCATGTGGATGCCGCATTTGCAGGAACAGCTGCCATTGTGCCCGAACTTCGCGGCTTTATGGAAGGATCTGACCTGGCCGACTCTTTTGTCTTTAACCCCCACAAATGGATGCTGACCAATTTTGATTGTTCGGTTTACTATGTAAAAGATCCGGAAGTCCTGAAGCAAACGTTCTCCATCATGCCCGAATACCTGAAAACCGCCGCTGATAACCAGGTAAACAATTACCGTGACTGGGGCATACAGCTGGGCAGGCGTTTCAGATCGCTGAAATTGTGGTTTGTGATCAGGCATTATGGGATAGAAGGGATACAGCAAATGGTTCGCAGGCATGTGGAGCTGGCCAGGAAATTCGCCAGCTGGATACAGGATGAACCCCGTTTTGAGATCCTGGCACCGGTAAACCTCAGCCTTGTGTGTTTCAGAATGGTAAAACCTGGTCTTTCACCCGAAGAACTAAATGAACTGAACAAAAAACTCCTGGAATACATCAACCAGAGCGGCGAAGTGTATTTAACCCATACCATTCTCAATGGCAACTACTGCCTGAGGCTATCGGTAGGGCAACGCAATACGGAGAAGAGGCATGTAAAGAGGGTTTTTGAGTTGTGTGAGGGGTTTTAATTGTCCTGTGATATCAATTCAGATACTTTTATATTTTTCTCATACGGATTATTGTTTTCTGGTCGAACCAAAATCATATAATCATGACGTTTATAAAGCTTAACTGGTCTTTTCTAAAATTTCAAATCCTGTCCTTTTAATCTCTTGAACAAATGGATTATCAGAAAGAAAATCATCATGAGAAATCGGATGTGGTTCAATCCGTGTATCAATTTGAGAAGCTAATAACATTAATTGAACTTGAATATCAAAACGTTTAGAATCGTTTAAATCCCTGAAGACAATTGCTAAATCAATATCACTATCTGGATTTGAGTTTCCTCTTGCATAAGATCCAAAAATATAAACAGACTCAAAATCTGAGTATTTTTCTTTAACTAACTTAATATAATCAGTTATGTTTTTATTAATTTCTTTAT
>SLIL01000221.1 GCA_007135645.1 Bacteroidales bacterium | reverse complement strand
TGGTGGCTGGTCATATTGCCCCCTGGAGTGTTGACCGGAAAAACCGGCTCAATCCGCAAAATGGAATTGCTATCAATGCATTGCACGATAAAGCTTTTGAAAATGGTTTGATTACGATTACGCCTGATTTCTTAGTTAAAGTTTCTTCTCAATTATTGAAAAATACCGATGATACAGCAATGAATCAGTATTTTTTGCCTTATAACAACAAGAAAATTATTGAGCCAAAGAGGTTCTTGCCAAATCCTAAATTTTTGGAATATCATAATAATAAAGTTTTTAAAGCATAAGAAAAATGGATCAAAAATTGGCAGAAGCAATAGCCGACATAGCTTATGTTGCTGGCTATAAAAAATTCACCACAGGAAATTCCCGAGCCGATATATATTCCTTTATCTATTGGGCACAAGAATTTGAAAAAATTCATCAAAATACTTGCTGGGAAGAAAAAGATTATATGGAAGAAGTGGAAAAGTTTGCTAAGAAGAGGCTTAAAAAAGAATTGAAAATGACAAGAGATTACAGAATGTAAATCCAAAGCTAATGGATAGAAGTACTGACTAGTGATCTCTCAACCTACCGCCATCTTCCCTGCACTTTTCCATAAAGATGCTGGCATGGGCTCATCCAGAAGCCAGTTTATACTCATGGGTCGGCTGCCTTTGTGTGAAATGTATTGTACGGGTCCAAGATAATAATAGGGCATAGTAAATCCAAAGCTGTCCTTTTTATGTTCCCGAACAAAAAGAAGCAAGGTTTTTTTCTGTTCTTTATGATGAATATAGGATATACCCGTTGGACTTTCAGGTCTTACTTTGTTTTGCGATTGCCAGTGAAAAATGGTCTCGCTAATGGCATAGTCCTCATATTGTGTGGTAGGGGAGAAGTCTTTATCAGACTTGTTAAGGGTTACCAGCATAAGCTCAGATTTAATATTGTTGAGCATAACAACACCTTCCTGGGAAGGGAATGGTTTTTCTGGTGTTGACTTGGCAAATGCCGCTAGAATCTGGTCGCGCGAATACCTGGCATGAACTTCCAGTACATTCAAAAATGGCAACTCAACGGTTTTGGTCGTATGGTCCAGATTTTCTGATAAATAATCCAGTAGTTCGGAAATTTCAGCTTTAAGAAGTTCAAATTCATTAATTTTTTTTAAGCCTTCATATACGTTTTCAAAGCCATATTCTCCAATCCCTTTTTGCCATAGATCATAGTAAAACATAAGGGCTAAACGTTCTGATTGCGTATCCGGCGTTTCTATTTTAAAATTATTTGCTAAAAGTTCTTGGATAAACTTTAGATATACTGGTGAATCGATATGAATCAGCCTTCTTAATCCTTTGCATAGTTGATCAAACAATGGATCATCTGGTAATGAGACCAGGGTTGCATCAGCCTTGAATCTAGTCCAAGTATGTCCATTCTTATACAAACTACGAACATCCAATTCATTTAACTTCAGAAAATTACTAAGCGTAAGAGGTAATCTAGAATGTTGTGTAAAATTTCTTAACTCTCTTGTTATCCTCGATGCATTGAAAATTGAATTTCTGATATTTGAAAGGATATATTCTTTGGCTTGCTTCTCCATTTTGATGCTACATCCGGCAGGTAAGCCTGGAAAGCCTCTGGTTATCTCATTCGTAATGTTACTGTCTGATTTGCCTAAAAGCGCTCTGAACCGTTGCCCCATATTGAATTTTACATTGGCCTGACTCACAAAGTCGAGTACGGTGAGGCAATCTTTATTTTCGCTTATGCGTAAACCCCTTCCCAACTGTTGAAGAAATACCGTTAAGCTTTCAGTGGGTCTTAGGAATAAAACAGTATCAACTTCCGGAAGGTCCACACCCTCATTGAAGATATCGACTACGCAAATATAGTTTATTTCGCCCTGTTTTAGCTGCTGATGTATGGATTGTCTCTCCTCAGAATTATTTCTGTTACCACCACTTACCAAGTAGGTGGTTTTAAAACCAGCATTATTTAATTCCTGACTCATATATTCCGCATGTTCTCTGGTTGAGCAGAAACAAAGAGCCTTACATTGATAAGGATCCGTTAAATAATGGTGTATGGCTTCAACGATAAGCTTGGTACGCGTATTTGTGATAAATACCTTTGTCAATTCTGTTGCATCGTATTTGCCTGCTGTCCACCTAACATTTCTTAAATCAACCGATTCGTCAGTTATGCAAAAATAGTGGAAGGGTGTTAACAGTTTCAGCTTCAATGCATCGGGTAAACGTATTTCGGCAGCGATCTTATCACAAAAGTCCGGTAGCAGGCTTTGCCCGTCCATACGTTCGGGTGTGGCAGTTAGCCCAACCAGGATTTTTGGTTCAAATAACTCAAAAATGTCCCGGTAACTATTGGCTTGCGAGTGATGTGCTTCATCAATGATGATAAAATCATAATATTCTTTAGGAAATCGGCTTGCAAATAACTCTTTATTGGAATTGAAAGTTTGCACTGAAATAAACAGATGATTTAGGTTGCCACTTTCCGGTGTGAAATTGCCAACCCACAACTGCCCAAACTCTCTAATCCCAAGAACGCTGCGGAATGTGCGGACCGACTGCACCAGGATTTCTCGTCTATGTGCTACAAATAATAGGCGGGCTTGCTGGTTCTTATCAAAAAAACGTTTGAAGTCAAAAGCTGAGATCACTGTTTTACCAGTTCCTGTTGCAGCAACGATAAGATTTTTGAATCTTCCATATCTTTCCCTCTCAATTTTGAGTTTATCAAGAATCTCCTTTTGAAATGCCATGGGAGTGAACTGGGTAAACTCATTGATCCGTAATCCACTTTTCTGGCGTTTTTCAAGAGATAGGGCTTTTTTGAACTTTTCGATACCCCCTATGCGGAAATCTTCAAATTCATTACTATTCCAGTAATGCTCAAATGTTGCCTTGGCTTTTTCTATTATGTGAGGGTTTTCTTTACCAGTAATCCGGATATTCCATTCCAGCCCCTTGGTTAAGGCTGAAAGAGAGAGGTTTGAAGAGCCAATATAGGCTGTGTCAAATCCTGTATTACGTTCAAAAATGTATGATTTTGCATGAAGCCTTTCCAGATTGGTTTGGTAGGAAATCTTGATATCCGTATTTGGTAGTTGAGAAAGAAACTCCAATGCCCTGCTTTCCGAAGCAGCCATGTATGTGGTGGTAATTATTTTTAATTGGTTACTTGGGTCTGAGGTAAATTCTTTCAAACAATTTTCAAACAATCGTAAACCTGACCAGCGAATAAATGAGACGATCCAATAAATCTTGTCAGATGTCAAAATATCCTTTTCAATCTCAGAATCTATCGGAATGTCTGCAGAAGCACCTGTGAATAAATTGCTTACAGATAGCCCGGAAATGGGGTAGTTATTTTTGATTTTATGCTTAACCATTTCATCCGTCATCCCAATTTTCGAAAGCACTCCTTTGAGCAGCTTTCCTTCCATAGACACGAGATCATCGTGAATGCCCAGTTCAAGCTCACTTTCAACAAAGTTCAGGATATTGTTGCAGAAGGTTATTTGTTTCCGTAAAGCATCATCACCCTTTAACTCTCTCAGGGCATACTTAATCAAGTCGGAAAGGTAACTACCAAGCAGTCCTGATGCTTCGGCTTTATCGATAGCTGTTTTTTCCACATGAAAAACATCCGCATCAAATTGTTTGAGCTTAGCTTCTAAAGCCTGATTGATAATGGTTTCGTAAATCCCGTCTTTAATTCCCATATGAAATTGTTCTTGGTTGTATCTAAAACACCATTTGTCATTTCTTCACAGCATCACAATTTAGTTCCAGTGCTTTTTCACAATAAATTGAGGCCCCGACCCAAAACCACAAAATCACAAAAATGGAGTTTAGGGTCCTCCCCCTAAACAAACCTATAATGCTTCCTGATATCCGCTTTGATATCCCAGATGCATTTAAGTCCTTTGGCAAAGATCACATAATCGCCGGGACCGATGGTGTAGGTGCCATCGGCAGTTTCTACGGTAACGTTGCCTTCCAGGATATAGCAATGTTCTTCCTGTTCATAAACCCAGTCGAAGCGCGATGCTTCCTTTTCCCAGATGGGCCATGTGAATACCCCTTCCGTTTCCAGCTCCTCCCGGGAGCGTTTTTGTATGGTTACGTCGTTCATGGTTTGTAGTTTTTTTACAAATATAAGGGATAAT
>SLIL01000105.1 GCA_007135645.1 Bacteroidales bacterium | reverse complement strand
CGTCCGTATTTCTGGATCACGTAATCCATTACCTTTTCGCGCCCTTCATCATCAAAGTCGATGTCGATATCGGGCATGGAGATACGTTCCGGATTCAGGAAACGCTCAAAAAGGAGGTTGTATTTGATGGGGTCGATGCTGGTAATACCCGTGCAGAAGGCTACTGCCGAACCTGCTGCACTACCACGGCCCGGTCCTACCGCCACACCCATCTTCCGGGCTTCATTGATAAAGTCCTGAACGATGAGAAAGTACCCTGCAAAGCCCATATTCTTTATAACAGTCAGCTCAAGATCGAGCCGCTCTTTTACCTCGTCAGTTATTTCGTCATAAAACTTTTTTGCTCCTTCATAACTCAGGTAATGCAGGTAATCGTCTTCGTTTTCAAAACCTTCGGGAAGGGGAAACACAGGCAGCAGAATATCACGCATGATCTGAAACTCCTCCACCTTGTCCACAATTTCCTGGGTGTTGGCCAGTGCTTCCGGTATGTCGTGAAACAGTTCGCCCATTTCCTGGGGTGTTTTAAGATATTCCTGCCCTGAATAGCGCATGCGGGTTTCATCATCCAGGTCGCGCCCTGTTTGAAGGCAGATAAGGATATCATGGGCCTTTGCATCTTCGGCATTGATGTAATGGCAATCGTTGGTGGCAATAACCTTTACATTGAATTTTTTTGCCAGCTCAAGCAGTTTCTGGTTAACCGGTTCCTGCTCTTCAAGGCCATGGCGCTGCAGTTCGAGGTAGTAATCTTCACCAAAAATGTCCAGATGTTCTTTTACCACTTCCTCGGCCTTTTCCACGCTGTCGTTCATGATGGCCTGCGGCAGCTCGCCCCCAAGGCAGGCGGAAGATGCAATGATCCCTTCGCTGTATTTTCGCAAAACCTCCTTGTCGATGCGGGGAGTATAGTAAAACCCTTCAAGGTAACCAATGGATACAATCCTGGAGAGGTTCTCATATCCTTTTTTGTTTTTTGCAAGCAGGATCAGGTGATAACCACTGCGGTCCTCTTTGCCCTTTTTCTCGTGCCTGCTACCCTCGGCAACATATACCTCGCAACCGATAATGGGCTTTATGCCATGTTTTACAGCTGCGGTGGTAAAATGCATGGTACCATACATGTTTCCATGGTCGGTAATGGCCAGTGCCTTCATGCCCGATTCGGCTGCTTTTTTCATCATTACATTGATATTGGCAGCCCCGTCTAATATGGAGAAATTGGTATGTACGTGTAAATGTGTGAATTCTGTCATCAATGATCCTTTAAAAATTTTCCTTCAAAAATATACAAAAAACAGGGGAATAAAGGAGCATTTTCTTCACAATGGGCAAAGAGTTATCAACGGTTTTATTAACAAGAACGGTAAAGCCCTGAATGCTAATGGGGAATCCATTCTGCGAATCACCAGACAGATCAGAACCGGTTGGCCCATTGGATCAATTCTTCCAATGGGATATCCAGCATGCACCTGAAGTGTTTTTTGGGGCACCGGTCATAGCCGATCTTGCTGCAGGGCCTGCAACCGAGGTCGTTAACCTGGAATATTTTGCTGTTTTCCTGGTCGTATCCTTCAGGGAAATAAGGATACATCCCAAGTTCAGGAACGGTATTGCCCCATACCGAGGCAATGGGTTTGCTGAAAGCGGCAGCAATATGCATTAAGCCGGTGTCGTGACTTATTACGGCAAGTGCTTGTTTTACCAGTGAAGCTGATCCATTGAGGGAAAACCTGCCACAGGCATTGTATACCCTGGTTTTTGCCTGTTCAACTATCAGATCACCGGCTTCGCGGTCTTCGGGACCACCCAGCAGTATAACCGGTCGGCGGATCTCACGGCAAACGGCTGCAATCTGTTCTGCGGGCATCCTCTTGGTAGCATAGGTCCCTCCTATCACAAAGCCAATATATCCTTCCTGATATCCTTCGGGGAGCTGTTTCAGATCCACTTCATCTGCCTCAGGAATAAAAAAGTCCAGCCCTTTTCCGTCATTTTGCACGCCCAGTGGGTTTGCAGCTTCCATCAGCCGGTCCACAATATGCACCCGGGGCATGCGATCAATCTTCAAATTGGTGAGCAGCCATTTTTCCACATTGAGTTTGTTAAATGCACGCGAAGGTTTGCCAAGAGCAAGCTTAACCCTCATTGACCGAAGGTTGTTGTGCAGATCAAGCACAAAATCGTACTGCTCTTTTTTCAGTTCACGCATCAGACTTCCCAGATCTTTTTCAAGGGCATGTACCTTATCAACATAAGGATAGCTGGAGGTAAAGGACAGAAAGGATTTCTTTGTCAACAGGTGCGTTTCAACTTCTTTACCGGGGATCTTTTTCAGGCACCTCAAAACAGGGGAACACAAAACAATATCGCCTATGGAGCTGAATCTGATAACAAGTACTTTTATTTTTCCGGATGGGGACATACAATGGGATTAATTGGTTGCAAAATTATAAATATTATGCCAATAGCCCTATAATTCACCAATACCAGTTTGCCCTGTTAAATTTTTATTTTATTTTTACAACTTTCAAAACCAAATTTCGTGTCCACTCAAAATCTTATTTATCTAAGTGTGTTTTTGATAAAACCAAAATCCGGGTGCGCTGTAATTTCAGAAATTGCGGCCTCCCCCTTTCAGGGGCCGGGGGTATTGAATTTTTGTGTGGACCAAATTATCATCCTTAACAATAAAAACAGATTATGGGAAACGTATTAGGACATCTTGAGCCCGCAAGGGTATGGCAATTGTTTGAAGAGATTTGTGGCATCCCAAGGCCATCCAAAAAAGAAGGAAAAATTCTGGCATGGCTGAAAGAATTTGCCAAAAAGAATAACCTGGATTACAAGCAGGATACCATTGGCAACATCCTCATCCGCAAGCCTGCATCTAAGGGATATGAGAAGAAAAAGATCCTGGTTCTGCAAAGCCATGTGGATATGGTATGCGAAAAGAATGCAGATGTAATGCACGATTTTGACAACGATCCTATTGAGCCTTTTGTAGACGGAGACTGGGTAAAGGCCCGGGGAACTACCCTTGGTGGAGATAACGGTATTGGCATGGCCATGAAACTTGCCATCCTGGAAGATAAATCCCTTGAACATGGCCCGCTGGAATGTTTATTTACCGTGGATGAAGAAACCGGACTTACCGGGGCATTTGGGCTGGAGCCAGGATTTCTGAATGGACGGCTGATGCTCAATCTCGACTCAGAGAATGATACGGAATTATGCATTGGTTGTGCAGGAGGTATCGACACAACGGCTACCTTCCACTACGACCGGGTAAACAATGAAATTGACAATACGGCTTTCAAAGTTTCTGTGAGTGGGCTTAAAGGAGGCCATTCAGGCGATGATATCAACAAAGGCAGGGGAAATGCCAACAAGATCCTCGCCCGTATGCTCTGGAACGGTGAAAGGATGTACGAAATGCGCCTGGCGCAGATTGACGGAGGAAACCTTCGCAACGCCATTGCCCGTGAAGCATTCGCCGTGGTTACTGTGCCACGGAGGTTTAAGAAAGATTTCCATGACAAGATCCGCGAATATGCCAAAGAGATTGCCTTTGAGCAAAAAACCAATGAGCCCGATCTGAAAATCACCGCCCATGAAACGGCCATGCCCGAATGCCTGATCGATTATTCTACACAAAGCAGGCTTCTGGGGGCAATTTATGGCTGCCCGCATGGTGTCATTGGTATGTCTGCCGATATTCCCGGTCTGGTTGAAACTTCCACCAACCTGGCATCTGTAAAAATGACCTCGAAAGAGATCATCGTGGCTACTAGCCAGCGAAGCTCCAATGCAACCCTGAAAAGAGATGTTGCCGATATGGTAAGCAGCGTGTTCCAGCTTGCAGGGGCAAAAGTAAAACATGGGGACGGCTACCCGGGATGGACCCCCAACATGCAATCGGAGATTCTTTATGTGATGAAGAATAAGTTTGAAGAGATATTCCGGTCAAAACCCACGGTACTTGCCATACATGCCGGCCTGGAGTGTGGCTTGATCGGTGAAAAATATCCAGGAATGGACATGATCTCCTATGGACCCACCATGAAAGGAGTTCACTCTCCGGATGAGAAACTCAGCATCTCTTCGGTACAAAAATGCTGGGAGTTGATAATGGCGGTTTTAAAGGATATTCCTGAGAGTTGATTATTGGAAACATACTCCTTTATATAGCAAT
>SLIL01000018.1 GCA_007135645.1 Bacteroidales bacterium | reverse complement strand
AGTCCACATGATAGGCCTCGCAAAGTTTTTTAATATCAACGTTGTGAGGTGTTTCAAAAAATTCCCTTATGGGATTGATAACCGGCGAGGTATCAATGAGCCTGAAAATATTGCCTCCCCCATTGTCTATTACAATGACCCTGAGATTGGGGGGCAGTTTGTTGTTCCACAATGAATTGGAATCGTAGATAAAGGCGAGATCACCAGCCAGTGCAATGTGCATTTCCCCTGAAACCATTGCTGCGCCTGCTGCGGTAGAAATACAACCGTCAATCCCTGATGTGCCACGATTGGAGTAATAACCAATGCCTGCCCGGGTGGTAAAGAGCTGGGAGTATCTTACGGGGGTGCTGTTAGCCAGATGCAGGGAGCTGTTCTCAGGGATGTTTTCCAGCAACAGCTGATAAGCAACCATATCACTGAACATCATCTCATCAAACAATCCCTGGTGAAGCTGCAAGAGAGTGTTGTTCTTTTCCCTTGCAAACTCAATATAGGCAGAACCCGATGCCTCCCCCTGCGAAACAGAAGAAAGCAATTCGGCAGGATCACTGTCAACAACCAGGTTAAGACTTTGAAACGTATCGGTTAAGTGTGTGTTGGGGCCAAAATGCCAGTGCTCCCCGGGCTGATACTCCCTCAGGAACCGTTTCAGCTTTTTTGATAATACGGCTCCCCCGCAGGTAATCAGCAAATCAGGCCTAAAGGCAACCAAATCATCCTGTCCCAGGGAAGCCATAAAACTATCGGGAGTTTCTATGGAGCCATCGACCTTCAGGTTGGACAGGTTTTCAGCAACCACCACTGCCTGATCATTATTAACTATACTGGTAAGCACCTCAGCCAATACGGGATCGTGATTCCCCATTCCGCAAATGATAAGCCTTTTCTCATAGTTCTGCCATTTGCTTTTCAGCATCTCAACCTGGACTGATGAGGTGGTTGGTGTTACTGGAGTGGTTTTGATAATCCTGAAATTATTTAGGTCCACTTCTGGTAAAGGCTCATAAAGGGGTTCGCGCAAAGGCATGTTGATGTGCACTGGCCCCGGCAACGGTGCTACTGCGACATTCAGGGCCTCGGAGATCATCCTGTGAAAAAACCACAAGTCTTCCTGCTTTTCAGTTTCAACAGGGGTTTGAAAAGATCCTTTGATGAAGTTGGAGTAGAGTTCTTTCTGGCGTATGGTTTGGCCGTCGTTCTGGTCAATCCACTCGGGCGGGCGGTCGGCAGTAATGGCAACCAGCGGGATATTCATGTAGTATGCCTCTGCCAGGGCCGGACTGTAATTGATCATCGCTGTACCGGAAGTACAAATCAGGGCCACAGGTTTTTTCAGCTGTTGAGCCATACCCAGAGCGTAATAGGCGGCTGATCGTTCGTCGGTTATGCTAATGCAGCTAATATTTGGGTGTGAAGTAAAGGCAATTATAAGGGGTGCATTTCGTGATCCGGGAGAAATAACTGCATGCGCAACTCCGTATTCATGACAAATATAGGGCAGTTCACTTACTCCTTGAAAGGATGAAGGCATGACATTTTTTTTACAGTGATTCGACAATGGTTTTCAGGGTGGTCATCTTATTCTCGGTCTCTTCCCACTCTTGCTCTGCAACAGACCCTTCAGTAATTCCTGCACCCAGGTAATACTCCAGATCATTCCCTACTGCTTTCATGCTTCTGAGGTTTACAAAGAGGTTCCAGCTCCCTTGCATATTCACAGGACCTAAAAAACCGGTATAGTATTCCCTTCTGTGTTTTTCAGTTTCCTGAATGATCATTGAAGCTTCTTTTTTAGGAACCCCGCAAATGGAAGGTGTAGGATGCAGAGCACGCAGAAATGAAGCAAGATCAGAATGAATGTAATGCAATGGGAATTGAAAGCTGGTTTTGATGTGTTCTATAGCGCCTGCCTTATAAGTTGAAGGTCCCGATTTTTTGATCTCTCCTATCTGATATTTTGAGAGGACATTCTCAATATACTGCGTAACAATTCCTTGCTCCTCCTGTTCCTTTTCCCCCCAGGGCAGATCAATGTCAGATGCTTTGCGTGTACCCGCCAGCGAAACAGTAGTAGCAACATTGTCATGGATCTGCAATAAAGGTTCGGGACTAGCCCCAACCCATGTGCCTACATCAGGAATGCTCACCAGAAAGACAAAAGCATCGGGATACCTTTCTTCCAGCTCCAGGTAGAATGCAGAGATATCAAACCCTGAAGGCCTCGTTTGGGAATGCACACGTGACAGTACCACCTTTTTCAGAGTTTGCTTACTAATAAGCTTTTTGATCTCTTCAACCTGATCTATAAACTCTGTTTTGTCGGTAATAAAATTTCTTGTTTTACCATAAAAGGGAAATTTCCCGGGATTTATTCCTTGGGGAACGGAAACATCTTCGGCTTTTTTCTCAGGTTCCACAAAATGGTCTTTCCCGGCAATAAGATCAGGGCGAATAAAAACCAGCGGAACATCAGAATCTGCCTTAAAAGGGGCAAAAACAAATCCGGATTGATTTTTTAAATCCTCAATGGAATTAAGACGAACCGGTGGACTGCTCCATTGAAGCATGGTTACAGAGTTTTGGGTTGCGGGCAAACGATAGGATGCAAAGGCAATCCCATTATCCATGGCCAGCCGCTGCAACTTCTCAGGAGTTATGGTTTTTGCTGACAGATCTACCATTGAGTTTTCAGTTTTTTTCGATGATCATATTGGTTAAGCGGCAGACGGATATTTTTTTCCCCGAATCATCGGTAATCAAAATATCCCAGATATGGGTACGTGTACCTTTGTGAATGAGAGTTGCATGAGCATGCACATGGCCATTGATGCCCGGCCCTACATGATTGGCCGTCATCTGCATTCCTACTACATTGTATTTTTCCATATCAACCATCCCAATGGAGGCAGCACTTCCCACGGTTTCGGCCAGGGCCAGGCTGGCACCACCGTGCAGTATCCCCATGGGTTGTTTGGTGCGCTGATCAACGGGCATGCTGGCTTTGAGAAAATCGTCCCCTGATTCTGTAAATTTTATACCCAGATGTTCAACCAGGGTACCCTTGCACATATGGTTTAAATGGTCAATTAACGTCATAAATACAATGTTTTAACACGACAAAATTACAATTTTTGCATACAGAACGAACAAGCGTTGATAGAAATATTAAACTTTATCTGTGAGTCCACTCCGAAAAGCACAATACCCCCCATCCCCCTAAGAGGGGGAGCTAGCAACCTATTGAGCTTATGCGAGTTATATAGGGCAGTTTTATCAATAGCATTTAAAAAAGGACTTTTTAGAGTGGACTCATCTGTGCATTAATTATAGTGAATTTATTGGGGTTTCATTTTTTGTTTAATGTAAACATCTGGATTTACAAAAAGTTTTCTCACTCCCTCCTGCAGTGGCTTAAAGGAATTAACAAGTGGTAAAAAAACCCCGCGATAACCTGCGGGGCTATAACCTGCTGTGCTGCCAGAGTGCAGACAGACTCAGATAATGCTTTAGTCTTCCTGATCTTTGTTGGGTAATTCCAGTCCGTATCCTGAAGTTTTATCTTCACGCTTTAACAGAAATGCGAATAACAACCCAAAAAAGCCCAGCACAGAAAATACCAGCATGGGGTTGGTGTAATTCAGGGGTTTTATGATCTCAGCAGATACAGCATCGGTGGTAATATTAAAGGATCCGCGATCAGCAAAAATAACACTTCCCTGGCCCATGGTGGTTTCAAACTGCCCGGCACGGTCCACAAAGAAACGCGCGGTCTCTTCCCATACCAGTTCATCCTGGAGATTGAAAAGCTTCAAAACACCTCTGTGCCTTCCTTGTGTCAACTCCTGGCCGGCAGCTTGCAAAACGCCTGTAAACGCCTGATTTTCATCCATGGAGAAATCCCCACTGTAAACCATGATCCGCTCCTCTTTCATGGTTTTGAAAAGTTCAGCCCTATATGGAACACTCATATCCAGCCTGGTAAAGTCAACGGAAAGTAACACCTCCGGATTACCGATCTCTATATCAAAGCGACCCTGTTGATCTGTGGTTACAGTATGACTTTCGTTCCAGACAATACGGCCACTGATGACATCTTCAAAAATAACGGCATTAACCAGGATTTGCTTATCTGTAACTGGACGGTCTTTTCTATCCAGATAACTTCCTGTATATCTCATGTCTTCGTACTGGATTGT
>SLIL01000023.1 GCA_007135645.1 Bacteroidales bacterium | reverse complement strand
GACCAGTTCTTCAATCGCCTGAAAGAGCCACAAAACCGGCGTCCGGAACCCTGGGTACTGGAAGCACTGTATTTCCTCCATCATCCGCTTCATCCCCGCCAGGGGAAGGACTACATTGCCGGGAGTTTGCAAATGCTGGAAGAGCTGCAGCGCACCGGTGATATCTTCTTCCCCCTCAACTGGTTGCATGCAACACTTGACAACTATCATCAGGCGGAAGTAGCAGAAATGGTGCAGGAGTACCTTGCCGGCAATCCTGAATTGCAGGAAAATCTCAGGCTGAAAGTGCTGCAGGCTGCTGATATGCTGTTCAGAAGTGCAAAAGTGAATTAGATCTCCTGTTCCTTGTTCACCCTTCTGGATATACCAATGGAGATCTCATACAACACGTAAAGGGGTATCCCTACCAGGATCTGGCTGAACACGTCGGGCGGGGTAATGATGGCCGAAAGTCCGATGATGAGTATAAAGGCCACCTTCCTGTTTTTCTTCATAAATTCAGGGGTAAGCAGCCCCACCCTGCTGAGAAAGTAAACGATGATTGGCAGTTCAAACACCAGGCCGGTGGCAAATGTAACCATGGTAACCGTAGTGATATATGATCTGAGGGCGATCTGATTGGCCACCATTGAGCTCACCTGGTAGCTTCCCAGGAAATTGATCGTGAGGGGGGCAATCAAAAAATAACTAAAGCTTACCCCTGTAAGAAAAAGCAGGGAAGTAACCAGTACCGCCCCGCGGCTGTTGGCCTTTTCTTTGGGATGCAGTGCCGGTTTTATAAAGCGCCAGAATTCATAGAGTATATAAGGAAATGCCACAATAATGCCGGCAATGAGCGACACGATGATATGGGTTTTGAATTGGCCGGCCAACTCGATATTGATGATCTCGACGGGGTTTTGATTGATGCACAGTGCCGGGGTGGAGATCAGGCGCGAAAAATAGCAGAAAGCCCGGTTGGTGATAAAGTAAGGCTCCTTGGGTGCCAGGATCACGTAGTCGAAAATGATGTCTTTGGCTATGAATGCCCCTATGGCCAGCAGGAATATGGCGATGAACGAGCGTACCAGATGCCCCCTCAGCTCTTCCAGATGAGCCCAGAACGACATCCCTTCGCGCCCTTCGTCCGTATCGGTATTGCTATGATCAGATTGTTTGCTCAATGTACCTCTTTTTTTGAAGGTGCTAAATTAATACAGAAAATTGATATGGAAACCAAAAAAAAGGCCGTGCCCTGAGGACACAGCCTGTTATGAGTTTTCTGCACGGGGGCAGTCTGAGAACTTATGCAGGATGGATTGCCTCTACGGGGCAAACGTCAGCACAAGATCCACAGTCGGTGCATACATCAGGATCGATTTTATAGATGTCTCCTTCAGATATTGCGTCAACGGGACATTCGTCGATGCAGCTGCCACATGCAGTACAATCTTCAGTGATAATATAAGCCATTTCTGTAAAATTTTAAGTTAGTAAATCTTAGTTAATTCCGCTGCAAATATAATGGCTTAAATGGAACAAACTAAAAAAAAGTGATTTTTTGCCCTAATTTGAAATGGATTTAAATAGCGGGGAGTAAAATTTTGCGTTTTGGTTATTTAGTGGCGGGGTCACTGGGAGTGGCCTCGTTAATGAAAACAATACCCCCTTTAATCCCCCTGAGAGGGGGAATTGTCGGTCGCCATTACGTTTGGTGTTTAGTATCGGGTTCACTGGGAGTGGCCCCGGCACATAAAACAAGGGTATGTGCAATACCCCCAGGCCTGTAGGGCCGAAATTCTGGTAGCCCTGGATGCCAATCCAGAGTTTATTGGCGACAAACCAATCAGCGCTGCGCATTGCAGTTCATTAAGGAGATAATGGTTATGCCAGCGCCCGGTAGTATTTTCATGTAGAGAATTTCGTCTTAGGTTAAGAAAAATTGAATTGCAAATTCATCGGTGTTCAAAGCGGAATTGCAAATTCCGCTAAGCGAGGATGATTGCTGATCAGGGGTATCCGGGTTCAGGATAATGGCTGTATTTCCCGTGAATTATTTTTCTCTCGCAAAGGCGCAGGGACGCAGTTATAAAATCACTTCGTGATTTTTAGAAGCAGTGCAGGGCTGGTAAGACCTTCCAGCTTCCGCAGGAAGTGGAAGTGTTTGGATTTTAAGGGTAATAGGTAATGGATCAGGCAAAAATACCGCAATAGTTGCCACAGGAAGAAACCCTTCGAGTGGTTGAGGGCGTAAGTCCGAAATCCCGGAAGCTTCAGCTTTACGGGATTGCAAACCCTCGAAGCGGTTGGATTGAAGAACCAAAAGGGTTAAGAGCTAACCAATTAAAGCTTGAACCAATCCACAGCACCCCTTAAACCATAACCTTTAATATATTATCTTTACAGCACCAAAAATGCTTATTATGGATAACATATTAAACATAAACAATCCCGGGTATTTGGCCCGGACTATTGCTGAGAAATTTAAACAGAGGCGCTTAGACTTTAATATTACACAGGAAGGATTAGCACAAAAAACTGGGGTAAGCTTAGGTTCTGTGAAACGTTTTGAGAGTACTGCGCAGATTTCCCTAAGCAGTTTGTTGAAAATAGCAGTAATCCTGGATCTGGGTGATTACTTTTACGGCATTAAGGATATCGGGGAACAACAAACCATAGATCAAGTATTGAAAAGCAAAAATTCGAAGCCCAGAAAAAGAGCAAGGAGAAATGATTAAACCCACAGATTTGCTAAATGTCTTTTATCAGACTGAGAAGGTAGGCAGATTGGTTTTAAACAATCAGCAACTGGCCTTATTTGAATATGATGAGAAATGGCTGAAATCAGGGTTTTCCATCTCGCCCTTATACCTTCCATTGAAAACCGGAACTTTTGTTGCTAAAAAGGATCCTTTCGAGGGTCTGTTTGGAGTATTTAATGATAGCCTTCCGGATGGATGGGGCAGATTACTTATCGACCGGTATTTGAGAGAGAAGGGGGTTGATCCCCGGTCTTTAAGTGTCTTAGATCGTTTAAGCTTAGTAGGGACAAACGGAATGGGAGCCTTGTCATACATACCGGAAAACAGCATTGCAGCCCCAAAGAAAACTGAAAATATAGATTTTTTAGCAAAGGAAATTGAATGCATTCTTTCCAATCAAAGTGCTAAAAACTTAGAATTGCTCATAGCCTGTAATGGCTCTTCTGCAGGTGTCAGACCCAAAGTAATAGTAAGTTACGAAGGTGAAGCATGGTTAGTCAAATTTCCTGCACAGTATGATGATCCGGAAATAGGCAAGATTGAATACGAAATCTCCATCTTAGCGCGAAAATGCGGCATTGAAATGTCAGAAACCCGCTTATTTAAAGGAAAATGCTTTGGCACAAAACTGTTTGACCGGTCGGGTGATAAAAGATTTCATGTACATTCCGCATCAGGCTTACTGTATGCAAGCCACAGATTGCCTTCCATAGATTATGAAGACCTCATGAAACTAACACTGATGATTACTAAAGACATTTTGGAAGTAGAAAAAATGTTTCATCTCATGGTATTTAATGTGCTGATCAATAACCGGGACGATCATTCAAAGAATTTTTCATTTATATACAAAGAGAATAGCTGGAGATTATCGCCCGCCTACGATTTGACACACAGCTATGGTTTTAACGGGAATCACTCTACCACCATTCTGGGCAAAGGTAAACCCTCAGAAAAGGATATTCTGGATTTAGCAAAGAGTATCGGATTTCCAGTTAGTAAGGCCAAACAGATTGTTGATAAAATTAAGGCTATAATAGACGGGAGTCCCTGTTTGTTTTCTTGAGGATAGTGTATATTCATGGCTTCATTGTTTTATTGCCTGATTGTTGATTGGTCTTATTTAAAAGGTGCAGCGCACCGCCCATATTTGCAGAAAAGGTGATCAATGAAGAATGGCGCTGCGCAATGCATTTCATCAAGGAGAAAATGTTGATGCCAGCGCCAGGGATGATTGTTGACCAGGGATATTCGGGTTCGAAATAATGGCTATATTTCACGTGAATTATTTTTTTCTCGCAAAGTCGCAGGGACGCAGTTTAAAATCACTTCGTGATTTTTTGGGAGCAGTGCCAGGCAGGTAAGACCTTCCAGCTTCTGCAGGAACCGGAAGCGTCTGGATTAACACACAATACCTCGGCAATAGGGCCCCGGCGGGGCCAGATAACGATAGCTCAATGG
>SLIL01000212.1 GCA_007135645.1 Bacteroidales bacterium | reverse complement strand
TGAATAAAAAAATATTATTGCCTTTGTCGTGCATCATGGGATAGAATGAAAGGGAAACCTGGAAAGCATTCATCACCAGGTTGTCATTTTTGATTAGAATACCAACCCCAAACTGTGAATAAACTTTGCTGTTGCGAAATCCATTATCTCTATCGCCGAGCATTCCCAGGGCGAAGGTAAGGTAGGGTCCAAAATGAAACCCAATGAAATCCCATGGAGCGTAAGTCTGTGTTTGCGCAATTAAAAGCAGCCTGCTGTTCCCGGCCAGTTCAGGGCTATAGAATCCCGGAATGCCATACCCGTCATTAAGGCTTAGCTGATCATAATCCGTACGTTTGATGCCAAAGGTGGCCCGGGGCTTTATGAATTGCCTGAGTTTCCAGTTTCCCAATTCAATGATGTTGGTAAAATAGCTGGCTCCTGCATCAATTACTCCCTGCTGGGTGCTTGACCGGTAAATAAAAGTGCCCACTTCCAGGTGCGAGCTCAGGTATCCCCACGAATGATAATTGCCTGCTGACCAGCGGGTTTTCAGGTAATAGCGTCCGAAATCATTCTTTTGCTGATAGCCCCCGGTGAGGCTCATTGCTCTGCCCACAGGCACATCTTCCGTAATGCCAAACTTAAAAATATAGTTATCCTGTACATATTGCCGGGTTGAAACACCAATGCTGGCCATGTAAAAATTTTCATCGGTATAATACTGCAGGGTATCCACTGTTGGCGGCGGCTGTTCCAGATAACGAATCCGGATAAACCGGGCGGCAGAAATCAAATTTGTGGTACGGCTGTATGCAGTATTACCTCTGAACAGGCGAATGGCATTTCCTGCCCACACATCCTGTGCATTATATTTAAACTGCATAAAATTATCGGCCCATACCGAATCTTTTCGCAAATGCTGCGAAATATTTACTCCTGCTGCCCACTGGGCGAACGGGGAGAAAAACGGACGGTCAACTTCGAAGCTTTTGACAAAGTTCCCGTATTCGTCGGTTCCATATTTCAGTGTTGAATTGATAAAGGTGTTTTTAAAATTGGGGATATGGTATTTCGTTTGAAAGGCATAGTTTCCCGTTGTATGATTCCACACAAAACTATTGCGAAACTCGTGCCCCAGCCCTATAAAATTTTCTTCTCTCAGCTTCATTGTCATTCGTGTAGAAGTGAGGTTTCCATTTGGAATTATACTCCACTTATCCAGTTGACGAATAGAGATATCTACGGAGTCGGAGTTTTCAGAGGTTGCCTCTACAAAGAAAGACACGTCGGTTATGTAATTATTGCTACGCACCAGTCGTTCCGATTCTTTTACCAGCAACGAATCGAAAACCTGGTTTTCCCTAAAAAGCAGCATATTGGGAATAGTGCTGGTCCGTGTTTTTATATGTAGCTTGTTCCCTGCTCTGGATAAGAAGTTTAGTGATGTGGTTATGGTGTCGCCAATGGAATTTCCAAACGGATCGAGTGTTACGATGTGAATTTTCCTGATGACCTTTCCTTCAAAGGTGCTGTAGGGTGCCTGTTTTAGCCTGGTTTTAGGTTTATCGGTTCCAATATCCGGAGCTACTGGCTTAAAAAACAGCCGGAACATAAACCTGGTGAATTTACTTCGCTGTGAATAGGTCTCAATATTTTCGTATAAATGGGTTGTATCCTTGGGTGCAGGCTCCTGTTGAGCAAATGCAAAACCATTTGTACTTCCAATTACAAACGCAAATATTATGGCACTTTTCCATTGCATTTTACGGCTCTCCAGACTCAGAACTTACTTCTATTTCTTTAGCATCATTTTTCTCTGACTGTATTCTTTCTCTTTCCTGTTTTTCAGCTTGTTTTCTAAAATACCTTCTGAATAAAAAGCTGTTCTGAAGTGCTTCCATATTTTCATCCAGGCCTTGTGAGCTTTGCTTAAGGTTGATCAGGGTCTGATCCAGGTTGTGTGCCATGGTAGTATCCTGAATCAATTTGCCCAAAGTACCCTCTCCACTGTTTATCTTCACCATGATCTCACCCAGGGCATTGGAAGCAATTTCTGTTTTGGCCACGGTGAGCTGCAGTTTCTCCATAAATTCAAACACATTTTCTTTGGTTACTTCAATGGTTTCATCCAACCCTTCGGAGCTTTTCATAAAGTTAGCAATGGTTTGGTTTACGTTTTCGGCAATGGTAGAGTCTACAATGAGCCGACCCAGCATACCTTTCCCGCTATTGATATTTTCCATAATTTCAGTAAGTTGATGCGTAATAACTTCAGCATGGCCTGCTGTTACCTGCAAGCTTGAAATGATGGCATCCGTTTCAACGGGCTCAATAGAATTGATATGTTGCCCGTCGGATACGGTTGCTGCGCTGGCGCTGCCCTGCGCTATAATAACAATACGATCGCCAATAATACCCGATGAGCCGATGGTGGCCTCGCTATCTGCTTTTATAAACTCCTGTACATTTCTTCTTATAAGCATGTCAATCTGAACCGTTGAATCATTAATGATCCTGATATTGTCAACAATGCCCACGTTAATACCTGAAAAGCGTACATTATTTCCTACCTGCAGGCCACTTACATTCATGAAATTGGATGTTACTTTAAAAACAGGATTAAACAGGTTTTGCTGCTTCCCAATATAAAAAATCGCAATAACAAAAATTGCCAGTCCTACGAAAATAAAGAGCCCTAAGCGTGCTTTAAATGTGGGTGAATAATTTTCCATTTTATTAGTGTTTTGGCTGTTGAATAATTATTTGAAAAAGGATCTTATCAATTCATCCTTTGAATTATTAAAAGCATCTATGTCTCCTTCCAGGTATACTTCACCATCTTGCAACATAATAACACGATCGGCTGTAGCACGTGCACATTCAATATCGTGTGTAATGATTATAGATGATGTTTGGTATTTTTTCTGTACATCATTGATCAGGAAACTTATTTCATCCGAGGTTACCGGGTCGAGTCCTGTTGTGGGCTCGTCGTACAACATGATCATCGGATCAACCACTACGGTACGCGCCAGACTAGCCCGTTTACGCATGCCGCCAGATAATTCGGATGGCATTTTATTTAACGTTCCGGATAAGCCCACATTCTTTAAAACCTCAGCAATCTTTTCATCAATTTCTTCCCGGGAGAGGTTCTTTCTTTGTCTTTTCAAAGTAAATTCAAGGTTTTGCTTAATGGTCATGGAGTCATACAATGCACCACTTTGGAACAGAAATCCAATTTTTTGCCTCAGAACACCCAGTTCCTTACTGCTTAATTCACCCACATTTGCCCCAAATACTCTGATAGTACCTTGATCTGGCAATAATAAGCGTACGATGCATTTGATCAATACCGATTTGCCTGATCCCGATTTCCCCAATACTACCAGGTTTTCATTTTCAAAAAGTGAAAGGGAGAGGTCTTTCAAAACCTCCAGATCGTCAAAACTTTTCCTGAGGTTATTAATTTCAATAACCTGCTTGCGGGTAGTAGCTTCCTTTAGTGTTGTATTTGTTTCTGTAGTAGCCATTACTATTCTGTTTCCTTTATTAAAGCATGTCGGTAATTTGTACAGCAATCAAATCGATAAGGATCACAAACAAGGAAGCAAGCACTACGGCAGAATTAGCTGCTTTGCCAACACTTTCGGTACCGCGGCCTGCAGTAAATCCTTTATAACAGCCCACAAAACCAATGGCGGCTCCAAAAAAGAAGGTTTTAATTACTGCGGGCAAAAAATCCATAAAACTTATGGCACTGAATGCCTGGCTAAAAAACAATACAAATGTTACATTCCCTTTGATATTTGCACCTGCCCAGCTTCCTAGTATTCCCAATGCATCGGCATACAATACCAATATGGGTATCATAAGGGTTGCAGCAAGTACCCTGGTAACCACCAAATACCGGATGGGGTTTACGGAAGATACTTCCATGGCATCAATCTGTTCGGTCACTTTCATTGAACCTAACTCAGCACCCATCCCTGATCCTATTTTCCCGGCACATATCAGGGCTGTAACAACAGGCCCCATCTCTCTTATGATCGACAAGGCTACCATTGCCGGAAGCATCGATTCAGCGCCAAAATCTACCAAAACCGGACGAGATTGTATGGTAAGAACCAATCCAATAACAATCCCGGTAATGGAAATAAGCGGCAAGGTCTTATTTCCAATCTGATAGCATTGCCTTAGGAATTCCTGAAACTCAAACCCGCCGGAGAAAGCAGCTTTAATAGTAAGCCAGAAAAACAGAAAAAAATCACCTATCCCTGAAAAGAATACATTTGCCCTTTTTGTTTCTTTGAAAGTTGTCTCGCTGAGTCTAATGGCATGTTTCTTAACATCGGGTAGTTTGGGGATGATCCTTCTGACGGAACTAATTTTTTTCACCATAATGCCTTTGGGTTATTTTTATCATGCTGGTTTCAAAAAGTAACAAAATCGAACCTCACGCAAAGGTTCAGGGTTTTTTGGCAAGATTCCGGAAGCAAACCAAATACAAATACAGTATTTTTAATTTTAATTGTCCTGCAATTTCTCTGAACGATCTCTGCGTGAGGCGAAATCTTTTTGAAAAACGGAGCCCTGGCAAATCTGCTAAAGGTCTGACATAAGCTTTTCAACTTCTTCTTTCGATTTCCCAAGCTTTTTCTGAAGTCTTCCCAATAATTCCTCTTCCTTGCCTTCAGCGTACTTGAGGTCATCGTCGGTGAGATTAGCAAATTTTTGTTTGAGCTTACCTTTTTGCTCATTCCAGTTTCCTTTAATAATAGTTTTGTTCATGACAAATGGTTTAAAATATAAATATATTACTTGTCATATAAAGGTAAATCAAGCTCCCTTCGTAAGGGTTACAAAGAAGGGAGAATTAGTTACATTATTCACAGGTTCCAATGGCTTTTCTATTCCCTTTCTGTTTGGTTCCCTGAATCGATAATTAGGTCCATAGTTAATCGGGCCATCAGATAACTTGCAGTTGACTCAGCACCCTGATTAAGGTTTACGTTTTTTTCTTCCAGGCCGTCATAACAACCTCCGGTAGCAGGGTTGTAAATAATCTGATGTAAGTAGTTCTGACCCAGGAACCAGTTAAAGGCAATTCTCATTTTATCCCGGTAAGCTTCATTCTTTAATTCTTCATAAAATGCACACAATGTCATAACAGTATAAGCAACATCAATGGGCTGCTCACCAAATCGATTGGTTTTCTCCCCTTTTTGCATCCATCCTTTGTTCGAAACAACCGATATACCTTCATCGATAAACGTTTTTGAAATAAGAAAATCTAATGAACTGATCGCAATCTCCCTGTAAAGAGGTTCTTTTGTAATTTGCCATGCATGCAACATGGCCTCTGGTAAAATACTGTTGGCATAAGTAAGGCTTGATTCAAACCATTTCCAGTTTTTCTCTGATTCATGTTCATACATCCGTTCCAGTCTTTTGGCAAGCTTTTTTATCAAAATAAGCACATCCGGTTGACTATAGGTGTTGTAATACAAACACAATCCTTTTACAGTAAATGCCATGGCCCTTGTAGAGTGGATCGTTTCAGCTTTAGCCATGGCTTTTTTAAAGATTGCACCGGCATCATCAATCATTTCTTCAGGTAAAATCTTTTTGATTGAAATTAAATACCCAAGCGCCCATAAAGCTCTTCCGTTAGAGTCTTCAAGGTTAGTTGCATAGTTTTGTTTTGTAAAAAGGTACTCCGTATCCATATAATTGAGGAAATTTCCAGTAGGAAGCATGCATCGTTTTATAAAGCTGAAGTACGTTTTTATGAGATGCATGTTATCAGCATCATCAAACAATTTGTGGTGCATACAGGAAACGATAAGTGCCCTGGCATTATCATCCAGGGTATAGCCTGAACGCATATCGGGTTGATTGATTTTGGCGAATTGAACAATTCCTGTGCGGGTTGTCATGGCTTTTAGGTGTGCCAGATTGATAACCGGAAGATTGTATTGAAGGGTAATTTTGCCCTTGCTCAACTGTTGGAACTGCAAGGCATGACTAATGGCAGAATTTTCCCATGCTGTAGCAGTCATAGCTTGCAGTGAGTTATTTTTAATTTTGGCCCGCAAATTTTTATTATCGAGCAAAGTAATTACCTGCTCTGCCAGTTGTTCGGAATTGCCAAAGTCGAAAATAACACCTGTATCTTTGGTTAAAAGCTCCCGGGCATGGGGTATGGGTGTAGAAATGACGGGACATCCGCAACTCATGGCGTAGGCAAATGTGCCACTCACAGCCTGGTTGGGGTCGTTGGTGGTAAACAGGTATATGTCGGTTAATTGCAAATATTCAAGCAATTCAGGCAGGGGAAGGTATTTGTTGATAAACTTTACATGATCTTCCAATCCATAAGCCTGTACTTTTTTCTCGAGGCTCTCACGGTATTCCTCACCATCACTTCGAACCACTTCGGGATGTGTTTTTCCAATCACCAGGAACAAAGTATCGGGAAATATGCTCACAATCAATGGTAGTGCATCAATGGTGGTTTCTATACTTTTGCCCCGGCTGAGTAAGCCAAACGTAGTGAGTATTTTGCGGTTTCCAAACGCATACTTTTTTTTCAGTGTTTTATCAGATACAGAAGAAACCAGGTGGGTTCCGTGTGCTATTACCGATAGTTTCTCTTTGGGCAAATCATAATCATTTGCAAGGATTCCTTTAGAATTATGGGTCATTACAATTACAGATACGCAGGCAGCTGCAATTTGCTGCACTGCAAGCTTTAATTTGTCAACAGGCCGGGGCAATACGGTATGAAAAACGATGACCAGGGGTTTGGAGAGCTGGTGCAGGAAATCCAAAAACGCCTGCTCCTGTAGTTTGAAAAAACCGAATTCGTGCTGGATTAAAACGATTTGGATATCAGGATCCTGGTTGATAGCATTGGCAAGCTTTACATAGCCATCGGGCAAAAATGTCTTTAAGGTATATTTAATTACGTGGGAATAGGTAAAAACCTCTTCGCCAGCTTCCAGGGCACAAACCCTGATTTTCAAAGATTGGCTGAATTTGTTATTTAACGCTTCAATCAAATCATGCGAATAGGTGGCAATTCCACATTCACGGGGTGGAAAGGATGTAATCACCAGTAATTCAGCTGGTTTTTGCGCAACCATGGTTGGTGCTGTCCTTGCAGATTCCTTTGCAAAAGCATCTTCATTTTTGACGCTGGTAGTTTTTGCAATGGGTAGCGTTGAGGCAACCTCAATTTGTGGATAAAGAACTCGTGGATGAGATGTCTTTTTGTTGTTCATCTGTTTATAATTTGATTAAGTTGGTTAGATAGAGCTCGCCAACAATACGTTGACTGCATGTTTTACCATGCTGCGCATTATAATCATTCGCGTGTGTGTCAATAGTATTTGTCATGGCTCGGTTCATAAGTTGGGTGTTAAAGTTTAAGGGATTTTCGGGAAAAATTTCGGAACAACATATCATCTAATTCCATTGCCAAGCGGTATTTTTAGCTAGCTGTGTTCCTTTTGTGCCGGATATCTTAATAATTCAGCTACCAGCTCATCTAAACTCACTGAAGCCGTAGCAATATGTGTGTCGGCTGCCCCATAATAGATAAAAAGGGTATTGCCAAATAATGCTGTACCAGTTGGAAACACTACATTATTTACCTCACCGGTCAATTCCCATTCATATTCGGGGAAGAATAAGGGATAAGGCAAACGGGCCAGTTCTATGGTTGGATTGTCGATATCCAGCAGTGCAGCACAAGCTGAATAAACCAGTCCTTTATCGGTTTTTTCCACTCCATGATATATCATTAGCCAGCCATGGGGTGTTTCAATGGGTGGACAGCCTCCGCCTATATAAGCCGATTCGTGTTTATGGAATGGATCAAGGACAATATGTTTGTGGAGTTCATGAAAATAACCCAACCAGAATTCCCGGGTAAGCTCCTCAATACTATTAACTGTTACCAACTGAATACCAGGCCTTAAACGATGAAAGAAGGCAAGTTTATTATTGATCTTTCGTGGAAAAAAGATGATATTTTTATCCCAGATAAGCTTTTTCTTTTCTATATCATTGGATTGATAATAAAACTTTTGATTCAACCAGTATTCTTCATTTACCTTATTTGATGACTCTACAATGGATACAAATTCGGCATATGTAACCGGCGGTGCCATCAATCCATGCTTTTTGAAATGCTTTAAATCATGTGATGTAGCAAAAGCTCCCCTGGCATTTATACCATCGTATCCGGTATAGGTCATGTAAAAAACGTCATCAATCTTCGTGATCCGGGCATCTTCCACTCCCTGCGATTCAAAATCAAACTCAGGCTCCATAAAAGGCTTCTCCCAACGTTCGGCAATGGTCAAAGGACCATCAAGCCGGCAATAGCCAAGTGTTGAATGATTTCCTTTGCTTACGGCTCTGTAGTATATATGTACACTGTCACCCTGGCGTATAATCGCAGGATTCAACACTCCCTCGTTTTCAAATTCAAGCCCGGTTTTGGACAATAATATTCCATGCTTTCTAACTTCTGTCATTACGTTTTTTTTTGTATTTGTATAAAGGTAACCCTGGCATTGCCTACAGATGTTATACTATTACAGGCAAGAATTACATAATTCACAGGTATTTTCACCCCTGCACCACTTTTTAAAAAGAAACGCAAAAACGGTCTCTTCATCAAAAAGGTTTCTATTTCTAACCAGTGATTATTTGTGCAACAATCTGGCAATTAATTCAGTAAACTCTTCTTTTTTTAAAGGTTTAGTAAGGTATTCATCCATTCCCATATCCATATATTTTTCCCTGTCTCCTTCAAACGCATTGGCACTAAGCCCTATTATGGGCGGTAGTTGTTGGAAGTTTTCTTTCAATTTACGCGTGGCAGTAATGCCATCCATTACAGGCATTTGAATATCCATAAGGATCAGGTCATATTTGCCTGGCTTGTATAAGCTTAATGCTTGCTCCCCGTTACCGGCAATGGTAGTCTGGTGCCCCATCATTGTGGCGTGTTTTCAGAAGCGCTTCTGCTTTATGATGAAGCTTGTTGGGATTGGAAAAACGAGGCTTGCTATGCTTGTTCATATATTATATTTATTTTAAAAACCAGTTTTTTATTTTCACTCCCCATTTGCTTAGAGTTTTCGTATCAATGCTTTTTTCTTTTACATTCTGTTCCCCAATAAACAATGCAATGGGTTTCAGTTCATCGTATTCCAGGCAAATTACTCTAAGCATGGCTGTAATGGGAAGAAATAAAATCATTCCGGCAATTCCCCATATGGTGGCCCCTACAATGATACTTATGATAGCTGCCAGCGCATTGACTTTTAAAGTCCCACCCACAATTCTGGGACTCAAATAATTGCTTTCCACCAACTGAATAAACCAAAAGGTAATCATTACAACAATAGGTATCCAAAGGGATTCATTGGTCATAAAAGAATACGATACCACAACAGTAGCACCGAGCGTGGTTCCCACATAGGGTATGATGGCCATGATTGCGGCCATAAACCCGAAAAAGAAGGGGTAGTCAATTCCAATAATCAACAGGGCAACACTGTTTATCAAACCTATGATAATAACAATCAGGATAACACCTACCAGGTATTTCTGGCCTACCTGCTGAATGGATTTGAGCATGATTAAGGCTCTTTCTCTTTTTTCTTCAGGGAAATACAAAATAATGGCCTGCTTAAATCCTGCCCGGTAAATCAAAAACAAAAAAGTAAATATGATAGCAGCAATCAGCCCTGTAACAAAGCCTGCCGAACCGCTGAAGGTTTGCTGAACAAAGGAGCCCGATGATCTGCTTAACCAGTTCTTCAGCTGATCCATCAACTCATCTTTCTCCAGATTGGGTACCACGCGCATGTTACTGTTCAGCCAGGCGGTAGCTTCGGCAAATATATGGATAACTTTTTCCTGAAATTGCGAAAATTCCCTTGCAATAGAATAAATCTGGGTAGAAAAAAGATAGATTCCACCTCCCAAAACTAAAATTATTGTCAAAATAGCAAACAATGCAGCAGCCATCCGATTTACGCCCCATTTCTCGAACCTGTTGGCCAGGGGCAGGAGTATAAATGAGATAAGCAAAGCAAAACTGATAGGAATAAGAATGGGCCTGGCTACTACCATTATTGCAAACAAGGCAAAAATGGTTGCAATAGCGAAAAACATTTTTTGAAAAGAGAGCTTCATTATAATGTGGAATGTCTATAGCCAGAAACCCAATCATGAATGCCTGACATTAAATATTTGATAATCAAATAAATAAAAACGATTGATTAAAAATCAATGGATCTCAACACTATTCCCTTTTTTCAATTTTTCTGCCTTTTCACCAGCTTGGTAAGTAAACCCTGCAACATCATTTTTTACCTTATTGAATTTTTCTGTTATACCGTCAAGGGTTTTATCAAATTTTTCCTTAATCGTGTCGGCATATTTTTTTCCCATTTTTGCAATTTTTTTGCGGGCGTCAGCTCCTTTTTGCGGAGCGAACAACATGCCCATCAATGCACCTGCACTGGTACCGATCAGTATGCCTAAAATCACTTTACCTGTTTTCATAACATTTTTAGTTTGAATGGTTTATACTATTTAATTAAGAAATTATCAGGCAATTTTTTTTCGTTGAAAAAGCCTGACGACTATTGCAATAACTGCAACAATCAGAAGAGCATGAATCAGACCACCTGCATTGTAGCCAATTAGTCCTATCGCCCATGCAATAATTAATATTATCGCGATGACATAAAGTAAGTTTCCCATGATTTTAATTTTTAAGGTTTGAATGTATAATGTCAGGAAATTCCGTTTACTTCTTTGATCCAAAAAGCATGATTCCGCCACCCAAAGCTATCACTGCTACCTCAATAAGTGGAGACCATACAAGAGTGAGTTTTTTATCGGGGGAAATCCTGATTTTGCCAATATTAACTGCCTTTTCCCGGGTAACAAATTGGTAGCCGGTGAAGAGTAGAAAAAGTTAAGAGGCACAAGTATTACCAGGCCAGTCTTTTTTGATCGTTCAACAACGTATTAAAGTAAAAGAATAAGAAGCAATACTACAAGGATAGCTGCACCAACTGATATGTAAATACCACCAGAGGGTCTTTGCTCTTTTTCTATAGCACGTACCTCTTTTCTTAGTTCATTTTTTTCAGATGAACTCATAGCAGACATATCCATATCTTTTATTTCATTTAGTCTGTCCATCAGTGCATTGGCATGAGCGGTTTCAGCTGCATCGGCAGAACTTACCATAGCCAACTCCGCTTCCGTTATGGAAAGAATGGCCTGGCTGGTTTCGGTTGAAGTGATTTGATTTAATTCTGTTTTTGCCGGATCCATAGAAACAGGGTCAGTTGGGTTTTTTGCATTCAGGAAGGTTGAATTAAAAGCAAATAGAAGGGTTGCAATGGCAAACCAGGATATAAGTCTTTTCATGGCGATAATTGTTTTTTAGATTCACGCAACTGGCGGGATCAGGTGTAAGACATTTTACGATGTAAAGTTAATGCTCGCAAAAAGCTATTCTATTACACCTTAAATGTAAAGTCTTACATAAATCACAGATTTTCCAGATTTCCCTTGCGTTTTAGCTTCAGTTTTTTGAAATAAGAAGGAGAGATCCCTGTAATTTTTCTGAATTGATTGGAAAGATGGGCTACACTGCTGTAATGAAGTCGGTAGGAAATTTCGGTGAGATTTAGCTCGTCATACAACAATAGCTCTTTTACCCTTTCAATTTTATTGTTGATGATGTACTGCTGTATGGTAATGCCTTTTACTTCGGAAAAAATATTGGATAGATAAGTGTAATCATAACCAAGATTCTCACTTAAGAAGTCAGAATAATTTACCCTGGGCAATTCTTCTGATTCGTGAATCATTTTAATAATGGCATTTTTAACTCTTTCAACCAGAATCGATCTCTTATCCTCCATCAAATTCAGCCCCGAGCTAAGCAAATTCTCTTTCAACTGGTCATATTGCTCTGGAGTAAGATCATTTGTGAGCTCCACAATACCTAAATCAATGGATAAATAATCTATCCCCATTTTGTTTAGCTCTTCCTTAACCTTCAGTTTACATCGCTGGCTTACCATATGCTTGATGAAAATGTTCATTTTGGAAGGGCGATTTTAGTTGCAGTATTAAAACCGGGCATGATAAAGTACGCCAGGTTTTCTTTAAATTTTTTCTAAAAAGACGAAAGAAGTTTATCAAGAATCTAAATCCTTATCAAATCTGTTTTCCGCTATATAACAGGGCAAAGAATCCTGCAAATTGCAGAGATAAAGTTGCTCACATAAAATGCTAAGATACTCAATTAAACTGTCAATTGCGCTTAAATGAATATATTTTCTGATGGTAAAGAGTAAACTGGTCATAGGTTCGATGCCAAATTTCTTTCCTAACTGTACTTTTTGAAACGCCAATCTTTTTTCTTTATAATCAGCCAACAAGATATTTTCTACCATTGTTGTCCGGTAAATTAAAAATAACAGACTATTTGTACTATGAGATCCTTCACTTCACTTTGTTACGTTCAGGATGACAGTCACTTACTTGGGTATAGGAGAGGGTTGGTGGCGGTGAAGCCAATCGCTTGAAGGGTTTAGCTGAGAAACCGCAATATAACCCTTCAAGTGGTCTATGACCCTTAAAGTGGTTATGTGAAAGGGCTTTGGATAGAATGCTTTGGTGCTTGTAACCCAACCGCTTCAAGGGTTTAAAACCGCTTGAAGGGTTTACTTACTTGCAAGTGCTTGAAAGGGTTAATTTACTTATCAGAGAGTATTTACGGGTAAGAGCCCTGCCCCTAAAGCAAAGGCCCATGCGTATCAATCGCATGATAATTTATAAAGGTGGTTCTTCCGGATTGGACGGAAACGTCAAAATCAACTCTTCGCCCAACGTTATCATTTGGCAGAACCAATTCAAGACTGAGGGTTTGGTCGCCGGGGGGAAGCTGTAACCGGGTATAGTGAATACTATGGGGCAGGGTTTGCCAGTTGCGGGTATCTGCCCTTTCGGTAATGGCATTGAAGATGCTCAGCAAAGCGCCAAGGCCTTCGTTTTCGCGGCGAAGGAGCTGCTCTGAAGCCTGCTTTACCGCCAGCCTGAGAAGGGCAGTGCCCAGTTCTCGCAGCATGCGGTCTTCCAGGGATTGGAATGCAATCCCATTGACATCCTGTGCCAGTTCCATCTGGAGTACATCTGATCCATGTCGTATTCTTGCCGATTGAAACACAGGTTTTCTTTCCACAAACCGCGGAAAAGCAACTCGTACCACGCGTAAATCGCCCAGCTGTCCGGTGGCCTCGCCGGAGCTTCCCAGGAAAAAGGGGAATGACAAGCCCAGCTCCTGGTTTACAAAGTCAACTCTTCCTCCTGTGCCTCTTACCACTGTAAAATTAATACTCCATTCGGCTTTTACCGGGCCAAGACCATTGTTGAGGAAAACCACCACCGAACCTTCGTCCTGATTTTCCTGTGGTTCGTGCTGAAAACCAAATTTACTTTCAAAGAAATCAAGCTGGTCAAAAAACCTCATCCGGTAGGCCGATCGCAGCAAATCACGTTTAAGTTGCATGGGTGGCCCCAACCCAAAAAGTTTTGAAAAATCTTCGTTGTAAATATTGTAGGCATTGCGGTAGGCAATGAAAGCATTGTTGTGATCACCGGCAGCTTCATAAATAATCCCCATGAGGTTGTGGATAAATGCATCGCGACGGTAGGTATTCTCGCGGGTGTTCTGATCTGCAATCACGTTAAGACGGTTGTTCAACCGGCGGCATTCTACCAGGGCAGCATCCAGGTCTCCAAGCTGGATGAAATTCATCGCTTTGTAATAGTGGATCATCAGCAGTTCAAAATCTTCTCCGCGATATTCGGTAAGCTGAGGATTTGCCACCAGGGTAGCGGCAATATCTACCGGGCTTTGCCTGAAATCTTCTGACTGGATAAAGGCCTTTTCAAAATACTCATTGCTCGATTTGTAGTTTCCCATCATATGGTGCACCACCCCCATATTCATCAGAAACAACAACCTGGTTCTTCTTTGATCGGCCCTGCGGTCTTCCGAAAGTGTTCTTTGGGCACGGTCAAAATCACCCTGCCTGAAGTAGTTGTGAAAGTCTAACTGGCGCTGATAGAACGAACGACAGCCTGTCAGGCTCAACACAACCAATACCACGATCAAAAACTTCTTTCGCATTACCTGATCCAATAAAAAAATTTATAAATGGAAGGATTCCGGACAACTATCCTGTCGGAACCCCTTCAATTCTCTTTAAAAAATGAGTGCACTATGAAAAGTCTTTTAAAAATTCTATTGACAAAACAACCCTTAATAATTCGCACAAATTAAATAGGTTGCGAGCTCCCCCTCATAGGGGGATGGGGGGTATTGTACTTTTCGGAGTGGGCTCAAAAATGTATTTGCCTAATTCCTTATGAGCTTCCTGATCTGCTTTTCACCGATCCAAACCTTTTCATTGGTTTCCATATCGGTAAGCTCCAGGTTAACCTGGTAGAAAATTACCCTTTGACGGCCCTGCTGGTCAACAATAGAATTTATGGTACCGGTAAACATGTAGTCGGCCCCCAGCTCCCTTTGCCACTGAGCCATTGTTTCAGGCGAAGCAAATACTTGCTGGTCTCCACGTTCTTCGCGGATCAGCTCGCGGAATTCCCTTCCCTGAACCAGCCTTACCTGCCCGCTGTTGAGCAACTCACGCTCCATATTGCGCATAAACGTTTCAGCATCAATATGCTCATGGGTACGGTTTCTTACATCAGCAACAATGAGTACCGGCTGTCTCTCATTGCGTGTTTCAAAACGGGTAAGCCATGGCCGGTTCAACACATCATTTATCATTTCCTCGGCCACAAGGCGGGAGTCGGTATCATTCCATCGCCCACTCAGGTCAACCGGGGTGGTAGTATCAATACGGGTTACGCTTCTCTGGCATCCGGCCAAAACAACGATCAATGCAATCAGTGCTAAAACATTTGCTCTTCTCATGGCTAAAAGTATAAAAGTTAAACATTCTTATCCTAAAACAAATCTTTTGCCAATTATTCAAACGAATTGTCCTCCAAACATTACTTTTAACTATTTTAAAGAATTGCATGGTTTCTCAGGTAAGAACCATTAATTCTAACACATTTCTAATAAGTTATTTGCAGTAAAATATGTATATTTGCATAACTCTTTTCAGTATTCACTAAATCCATACCGATGGAAGCTGAACCTTATTCGGGTAAAAGAAAAAGTATGAACCTTCCACTATGATGGCTGCTTTGAGAGCACCCACATAGTGGG
>SLIL01000156.1 GCA_007135645.1 Bacteroidales bacterium | reverse complement strand
TCGCCACGCACAAAGTTGAGCCTTATGCGATCACCCTGTATGTTGGAATAGGTTAGGTCGGAGGTAGGAACTGTGGGTGCTCCTACTGTTGTAAAGGAGCCTCTCCCGGGATTATTTTGATTATATACAGGTCCGTTGTTTCCGTTGTATTCAAATACTGCAAAATGGTATTCCACCTCTGGTTGCAGCCCGGTAAGATCAAAACTGGTGCCGTTGCCACGGTACAAAATTTTCGATTCACCTATGGAAGAAGCATTATTGAAATTGGAGTTAGGCCAATAGGTAGTAAGGTTTACCGGAACATCTTCAACAGGTGCACCAGCTCTTGCCAGGACAATTCGTCCGTCACCGTTTCCGGCATCAAAACTTACGGCAGCACTGTTGCCTGTAATCTCGGTAAACTCAAAATTGCCCCCCTGCTCGGTAGGAGCCGAAAGAGTCTGACCTGATCCGGTCAGCACATGTTCGGTTTCTGTAAGATAGTAGGTGTTGGTTCCCTGTCCGTTAAATTCAAAAATGGCAAAATAATAGGTGGTGGAAGGGGTTAAGCTGCTTACGGTAAGGTTGGTACTGGTGGTGCGGCCTACAACAAACGTGTTGTTGCCAAGGTCGTCGCCCTGGCCAAAGGAACTGTTGGCGTTGTAATCCTGACCATCCACCGGGGTCCATTCCACCGGTTCATCCTGGCGCATTACCACCAGCCTTCTGGATCCATCCCCTCGTGTATAACCAATCCTGAACCGATCGCCTTGCACGTTACTGATACTATAATCCTCTGATCCCTGCGTGGGATTGGTTGCCGTAAGGAAGGAGTCTACCAGTGCATCGCCATAGTTGTAAACCGGATGATTGGTTCCGTTATATTCCAGAAACCGGGCATAGTACCAGGTGTTGGGCTCAAGGTTGGTGATGTTGGCCGAATTGTTGATTCCTGTAACAATGGCTCGTCCACCTCCCACGGTAGATCCGTTGCCAAAGGTAGTGTTACCAAAATATTGCTGGTATTGAGTGGGCTCGCCAGGGATCTCCCCTTCCCTTAAAATCAAAATATTGCGGTCACCATCGCCCCTTTCCCAGGATAGGTTGGCACTGTTACCGGTTATTTCCGGGAATTCAAGATCGCTGACCCCGGTAGAGGGAGGAAACAACGTGGTGCCACTTCCGGAAAGAACATCAGTAATGTTGTATTCGGTCTGGAAGTCGGTTCCGTTGTACTCGTAAATCCTGAAATAGTAGGTCGTAGAGTGCTCAAGGCCATTGACCGTTACATTGGTGCCGGTACCTTTGTATACAACAAAATTCCCTGAGCCGATCTGGTCTCCGGTTCCAAAGGTATTGTTGGCATTGTAATCGGTTCCGTCTGCCGGAACACCCGTACCGCTGAAATCTTCCTCTTCACTGGCTACCACGATGCGTCGTTCACCGCTGCCCCGGGTCCAGGATACCCTGAACCGGTCGCCCTGCACATTGTTAACAGAGAAATTGGTGGCCCCTTCATCGGGCGGTTGTGTAAATGCTTTTTGACCGGAAAAGATTCCGGTTATCAGAAAAGTAATGATCAAAAAAAGAAGCTGTGATAGGTAAAATCTGTTTTTCATAATCCTTGTAATTGGTTTGTGCATTTTATGGGTTGATATTCAATTAAGTTTTAATGTTTGACTTCTGAATGATCCTTGAATAACTCTCAATATAAAAGCACAAAAAATTCCAACGAAATGGGTCATCCCGTCAATAAATTGTGTTTTTTTATAATCGCTATTTTCCTGTGAAACTTACGAGATTAAGCCTCGTTGCTACTTCGTGGTCTCCCTTCGGTAAAATTGACAGGGCATCCAAGTGTTTTTAATGAGGAGCATAAGATGAGATAATGACAAAACTACGATCAATCATTCTGCTTTTTTTATCTATCTTCTACTTTTTGCTTGATCAAAAAGTAGCAAAAGATCAAGGCTTCGCATCTTTCCCGACAAAACTGCGGTCTCTTCGCTGAAAAATTCAATGCCTGTTTTGTTACATTCTTTTCTGTTAATAATAAACCGTGCAAAGTAATGTTGCTGCTACTAATAACGATGGGTATCACAGGCTGCGAATTTTTTTAACCGCTTCGTTCCTTGTTTTGTTACCGGGAAATCTGCAAGGCCGGAGGGGTGCTTCGATCAACAGGTGGAAGGTAAGAATAGCAGCTAAATCGATTCGAATTAAAAGGCAAACCTTATTTTTTTAATTAAACCTAAGTAGTTATTTAGTTTGGTATAAATCATGTCCGCCGGCCACGAAAGGTTGTTGTATGCATACAAGATGTTGCCGGCGCAATGGAAAAAATCACCAATGATTCATACTGTATCAGAAACGGTGTTCATATCTCAAAACGGCATGAAACTCATTGAATTCCCTTCCCCCTTCATAAGCCGGATTGCTGGTAAGGCCTCTCATGGTAAGCCTTAAGGGGTTGCCATTGGGCAAACGATAGGTTGCAGAAAGGTTAATGGTATACTGTTGCGACCATTGCCTCACAACATATTCACCCTCCAGAAAATCATTATCCCCATCGGTTTTTTGTCTCATCCGCTCCAGTGCTGCACCGATACTCCCGGGCTCGTCTTCCTCCAGGATGCGGGTAAATTCACTGCCATTGCGCGACCATCCCAGCGATACCGATGTGTTGAGTTTTCTGTCGAAAAAAGAATAGCCGGTAGAAACGTTTACACCCTGGCCCGAGGCATTGGAAAAAGCGGAATTGTTGATCATATAGTTTCCGGTGGCATTCAGCGAAAGGCTGGACGGGAAACTGATGCCATAGGAAAGGCCTGTTGTAAAGGTTGTAAATCCAGGTGGGGTCTGATCAGGATCTTCATAAATACCGCTTTGATCCTTCATGACCTGGTATGCTGTCGTCAGGGATATATTGTGCGAAAAGTTATCCACCATGATAACAAAGGATGGAGACACCATAAAATTCTGCGATAGCTGTCGCTGACGAAGTTCCGGCAGATCGGCATTGGGTGAATGGTCTGCAGGGTTTATTTCATTGCTCATGTGCATGTACGACATCATCAGGCTGGAGGTACTACCCAGCCTGAGCATAATGTTGGTGCCCAGTTGCTGACGGTTCATGGTAGACAAGCGTGTGTTGAGCAGGTTGTTGCGCCCCTGTGAAAGGTTGCCCGTAAAATTTAACCTGCCACTGAAAAGCCGTAGCTGCGTTCGCATGCGGATAAGCTCCTGGTCGCTTCTGATCTGGGCCAGTCCCATGGAGCGGAAGCCAGGCTGCACCCTTTCATAACCTCCATCCATGCGGAAGATGCCCAGGTTTAGCCGGGCGGAAATTTCACCGGCATAATCCACAAAAGTGCTGGTGTGGGGGGTGAAGGTGTTTTCAAGAAATCCGGGTATCTCCGCATCGCCAAGGTCAATTTGATCGGTGTTGGTATCCCGGGTAAATGCAGATACGGTAACGCTGCTTTCCAGCTGAAACCTGTCACTGAATAACGAAAGCCTCAATTCAGGGGTAAGGTTGATGTTTTCTGCCGGGAGCAATTCCTGGGGATCTTCCAGTGAACCCTGAACATCGCGGGCATACAATCCGCCAATGGCAAACTCATTCTCTCCTTTTGTTCCAAAGCCTATGCGGCCGGCATACAGCCAGCGTTCAAAGGCGGGTTCGCGAAAGGCCTGTTCAGGCGAAAAGGATACTGCTCTTTGTGAACGCCCCCCTGCCGCGGTAACAGAGAACCACCTGGGAGCGATCTCGATCATCCCCCCGGTTACAGTGGCCCCGTTGAGGCTGTACTTTGAAAACCGCGGTGCAACGGTACCTGCAGATACGGTGAGCCATCGCCATGAGCCATAAAAATTGATCTGGTTCATGGATTGCCTGAGACGGTTGTCGTCGGTTGAATACAGAATGTTCAATCCCGAGCGCAAACCAAACAGGGAAAAAGTGGTGGCCACGTTAAGCTGCCCCATCCCAGGCGGACGGCGGGCATCAATTCCCTGCACGGCATAGGCCTCACTCTGAAAACCAATGCGCCCGCCCATGGTAAATGGGCGTATGTCGGTGTCCCCAACGGTCTGGGGTTGGTCATCAGCAAAAACTGCCGGTGAAACCGTTGCTGCTGCAACAAGAAGAGCCATAATGATCCTCTTTGTCAGACCTTTTATTTTCGGAAAGGAAAAAGATAGTTGCATCTGTTTGTATTTTGCTACTGTTAATATTTGTAT
>SLIL01000096.1 GCA_007135645.1 Bacteroidales bacterium | reverse complement strand
GACCCCGATGCCAGTGCAGATGTTACACCAGCTGATGCAATCCCCGGCACAACCAGTGTTTTGGTTACTTCGGCAAATGGCGAGGTTGAACGCACATACACCGTAGCATTCAGCATTGATGCAGGTGTTGTGGATGGCCCCAGGAACCCCATCGACTTTGAACCCGGTGGTTATGGTGCTGACTGGACATGGACCGTATTTGAAAACGAAACCAATCCTCCCCTGGAAATCATTGCCAACCCTGATCCAAACGGGATAAACACTTCCGCTACAGTAGCAAAATTCACCGCGTTGGAAGCAGGAAATCCCTGGGCCGGGGTTGAATCACAGCATGGTGTTGATCTGGGAACCTTTGAATGGAGCGACGACAACCGCATTGTAAAAATCCATGTGTGGAAACCGGTGATCAGTGATGTAGGCATCAAGTTTGCCACCGAAAGCGGCTGGGCAGAGCTTGAGCTAAAAGTAGCAAACACCCTTACCAATGAATGGGAAGAGCTGACCTTCGACTTCTCCAATGCCCTCAACCCTCCGGCTGAAAACGGAACCCTGGGACAAATCATCATTTTCCCCGACTTTGCTGAAAGGGATCAGGATAATGTGGTGTATTTCGACAATATAACCTTCCACCCCATTGGTGATGAACCTTCAGACGAACCTACCGTTGCAGCTCCTGCTCCTCCGGCACGTGAGGCTGAAGATGTGATCTCGGTGTTCAGTGGAGCGTATGCCAATGTTCCTGATACGGATTTCAACCCTGACTGGGGACAGTCAACCCAGGTGAGCATCATAGAAATTGAAGGCAATGAAACGCTGAAATATGCCAGCTTCAACTACCAGGGAACCCAGTTTGCCAGTCCGCTCAATGTTACCGAAATGGAGACATTGCACCTGGATATGTGGACCGCCGATGCAACATCAGTTAATGTTTTCCTGATCAGTACCGGACCGGAAGAAACTGCATTTGCCCTGCCTATCACCCCCAACGAGTGGGTAAGCTACGACATTCCGCTGACAGAATTTGCCGGCGTTGACCTTGAAGATGTGATCCAGTTCAAGTTTGATGGGGGCGACGGTTCTCCCACCATTTACCTGGACAATCTCTATTTCTACAGAGCACCCACATCTGTTTCTGACATCAATCAGGATGTATTTACCATGTTTCCAAACCCGGTTAAAGCAGGCCAGCAGGTTCATCTGAACTCCGTTGCCAGCCAGCTGGAAGTTTATGATCTTACCGGAAAGCGGATGATCGTATCGGAAAATACCTCCGTGATTGAAACCGAGGCCCTTGCCACAGGACTCTACATTGTGAGGATACATACCCTGGAAGGGGCCATTCAAACAAAAAGACTGGTTGTAAATTAGTTTCATTCTTCATGAAAAAGCCGCCATTAATTTGGCGGCTTTTTACTCTTTTCTTGTTGAGTTTTATTTTTTTATTTTCAATTATCTAAATCCCGGAAAAATGTCTTCAGATATAATCCTGATCATCATTGGTGCTATACTTATTCTGGTAGCAATTGTTGACAGCATAAACATAAGTGATGCCCCGCTGAATTTAATGGATATTAAAATAAAGGTCCCTATGGCTATCCTGGGGATTGCACTGATTTTTTACGGCGCTTATGCTTACATGGGGGCAAACCTGCCGGGCCAGATAGAAAGGCCGGTATTAGGAAGCAAAAGGCAAATAGAATACCCGGTGCGAAGTGTGCAGGTTATTTCTCCGGTAGAGAATGACTCTGTAAGCTGCAGGATCCTGACGTTCGGCGTATATCCTGAGTCGCATGTGAAAGATATCTGGGTATTGTTAATGCCCAGCGACAGCTTGTACTATCCTCAATCTGACCATACCAATACATCGCACAAAAGAAGAGGTGAGTGGCAGGTTATCACCCGGTTTGGAGGGGATAAAGGCGAAAAGTATGAAATCATTGTTTTTGAAGCCGATCCATCTGCCTCTGAGTTTTTCAGCGCTACCATTCAACAATGGAATGAGATGCGGTCATTCCCTGGTCTTGAACTGGATGAAATTCCGGCAGGAGCCCGTGAAGTTGACAGGATAAGCGTTTATTTACAAGAGAATTGCAGGGGCGTTTATTAATTGACCAGTTAAACAATTGTTCCAGCAAAAGCAGAAATAGTAAAGAGATAAATTCAAATGTGCATGAGCAAACTGACTACTTTTTTTGTTATATTGCAGAACATATCATACTGACACAGAGAAAACATTTGAAAGCATTTCCAACATCATCATTTCTGCTGATATTTTTTTTCGGTGTATTTGCACTAAATGGGCAAAATTTTTCCGAAAAAGGTGTCCCATTGCTCGAAAATTTCTCACCAGCCGATTATCAAAACAAAGGGAAAGTATGGGCTATTACTTCAACCCCCAATGGGATCATTTATGGTGCTGCTGACGGAGGATTGCTGGAATACGATGGTAGAACGTGGAACAGTTTTACGGGAAGCACCGGTTTTACCCGCTCTGTGCTGGCAATAAATGACTCACTGATCTATACCGGCTCCGACCTGGATTTTGGCGTTTGGAACAGAAACAGGTACCAGCAATTTGAATATACTTCCCTGTATCCCTTCAGGGAAGAGGCTTATGAAGTCAGCGAAGAGTTCTGGCAGATACACAGTTTGCAGCAGGATATTCTCTTCGTATCCTCTCAAAATATCTATATTTACAGAAACCAGCAGTTGATCAAAATTGCTGCACCATCAACATTCACAGGCAGTTTTAATGTGAATGGGAATTTATATTTTGTCGACAGAAGTCAGGGACTTTTTGTTCTTGATGATTTTTCACTTCGTCATGTAATTGATTTACCTGATAATGTAAATCCCGAAATATCAGGGGTCTATCAAAGAGATGAAGATTTGATCATCGTTACCCGCGATTTAGGGTTGTACCTGTTTTCTTCGGGCATGTTGAGCAGGCTTGAAAACGAATTGTCTGACAAACTCAGTGCTGCAAAGGTTTTCAGCTTTGAACAGATTGGCAATACCCATTTAGCCTTTGGCACCGTGCTCAGAGGGTTGTATATTGCAGATCTGGATGGTACGATCATTCATCATATGAACCGCCACAAAGGCCTGCCCAGCAATACGATTTTGTCACTGCACTATGCGCCCAATGGCAAATTGTGGCTGGGGATGGACTATGGGATCTCCTCCCTTGACCTGAAGGGCAACTTCACTACCTTTTTTGACTACAGGGGGGATTTTGGCACCGGATATACTGCCATACTGAAAGATGGCATTTTTTACCTGGGAACCAACCAGGGGCTGTATCGCTCTGAATGGCAGGAATTACGAAACAACAGGGAGATCTTTAGATTTGAACTTATCCCCGGAACCGAAGGACAGGTATGGACACTGGAGAATATAAACAACACCCTGCTCATGGGGCACGACAGAGGATTGTTTATGGTTAACGGAAACAGGATTGAAAAAATAAGCAACCAGGAGGGTGTCTGGACCATTGTTCCCTACAAAGATCTCCTGCTAACGGGAAATTACAACGGGATTTCCATTTTCCGGAAATCAGGAAACAACTGGACTTTCCTGAAAAAAATGGAACTGATCCTGGGGTCATGCAATCAGCTCATCATAGAGGAGGAAAACATTTTATGGGTAAACATTCCGAATTTTGGAATCATAAGGGCCGTCCTGGACGAAGACCTCTTCCCGGTTGAGCGATTGATTTTCGAAAGAACAATTTTTGAAGGGGATGATGTTTTTATCTTCCAGGATGATCAGGGCATACATGTTTTCACCGATCAACATCAATATACGTACAGCCCTGATGAAAAAGAGTTTCTCAAGGCGGAAGAAACCATGAAACTGGCCCGGACAGACGGTCAGCTTGCGGGCGTGTACCTGCCCACTCTGCTTCACCCCGATTACGAATTTTTCCCCATATACAATGGTTTTGCACTCAGGTTCCTGGGATCCCCTGAAGATTTCACACCCGGGGATCTCTCCCTGACACTCCGCAAACTGGAAGCCTTTAACAATCATGAAAGGGTTTTGCTGTACCCCGGATCCAGAGTCCCTTATCACTTGAACAACCTTCGTATTCAGGTCATCCTTCCCAATCAGGGCAACGTTTTGTATCAATACAAACTCAACAGATCAGGAACATGGAGTGAATGGGACGCGGAAAGCACGTTTGAGTTTATCAATCTGGATCATGGAGAATACAACCTTTTCATCCGGG
>SLIL01000083.1 GCA_007135645.1 Bacteroidales bacterium | reverse complement strand
GCAAGAAAACGCCAATTGCGGCGTTGGGCTTGCCTTCAAAACAATGTCATCCCGAATTTACTTCGGGACTCCTGTTTTTCAGTCTTCGCCCGCCTTGCACTTGACGCTTTCTTATCAGGCACATGAGAAAAATGCGAGTTTTCGTGCCAAGATTAATTACAAAGGGTTTTACTTTTTACGCATCCTGCTAATTATCTACAATCATCTAAAGGGGGTACTCTGCAGTTCCACGACAGCATGTACGATAACGGACATTTTTCCTTCGGAAATGAACAGGAACGGGATGGTTTTGAGACTGCTCTAAATTACATAACATTTTGATTTAATGGGTTTTGCACTTATTGGTACAGTTTTGTTATTGATAAGGGTAGGTTTAAGTTCGTATTAAGTTTGAATTAAAGAACCCCTGACAGATGAAAACCCTGGATGAAATGACCACTGAGGAACTGGGAAAATTATTCCCGGTGATCGTAGCTGACTATTGCGCCGTTTGGCCACTGAGCTACCTGGGCGAAAAAAGGAGAATTCTCGATTCTTTACAAAAATTCTCTGTTTGCCGGATCGATCATGTTGGGAGCACTGCCATTCCTGATCTTGCAGCCAAGCCGGTGATAGATATCGTTTTGCAGTTTGATGGCAAAATTGAAAAAAGTAAGCTGGTTGCAGCCATGAAAGATATGGGGTATCATCTGATCATTCGCAAAGACAATCCTCCCCCGCACATGATGTTTGTGAAAGGCTATTCGCTGGAAGGCTATGACGAGTTGTGTTTTCATATACATATCCGGAAAAAAGGCCCATGCAGGGAGATCCTTTTCAAGGAATTCCTGATCCACCACCCGCATTATGCCCGTGAGTACGAAAAACTCAAACGCGAGCTTGCCAGGAAACACAAATACAACCGGGAGCTTTACACCCAGGGAAAAGAAGATTTTATTCAATCCATTATGGCTAAAGCAGCTGTCAGGCCAGTAACCTTTCACGTCCAAGGTAATCGTCGTTGAAATATTTTTTAAGGAAGTCCAGCACATTCTGCCGAAGTATTTTCTCAGCCAGTTTTTCCGGCTCATACCCATACATCAGGTTCTTTACTTCCCGGGGGTTCAAACCTATTTCAGGCAGATCGAGCGGCCGGTGAAAGAATTGCACCAGATGTTGCGAAAACGCTCCCAGGTTGGTGTAATTAGTATATGGGCGCAACGGTTCAATTACTCCATCCATGTCGGTGCCCAGGCAAACACAATCCCAGGCTTCCTTGTTACCGGCCGCTTTGACAAACTGTAAGATATTACTCATGATCAACTTTACTGCGGCATCCCGGATCCGGTCGTTGTTTCGCGATCGTCTTGCTTCTTCAAGCTGATCTTTTGCCCGCCCACCGGGCAGACGCCCGCCATGGAATACGATCCCCACCAACCCTCCGGAACGGGCAATTATACGGGCCTCCTCATCACTCATATTGATGGATTGACGACTCAGGTAATTGCGCTGCCAGGTTCGGCGGCTATCAGGAACATCTGACTCCTGGAGCGTTTTGTAGCCACTAAGGGCTGCATGGCTGCAAATCACAGGCAGTTTTTCACCCTTTGACCAGAACTTATCTTCCAGCATGGCAAAAAATTCTATCCGAGCTTTCACGCTCATGTGTTTTACATCAATCAAAACCCTTCGCCCGTTTTTCTTGCTTAACAACAAGTCCATTACATCACGTCCCAGCTTGCTGAACCCCTGATTTTTGCAACTGCGCTGATCAAGCAGGTCGTCCATGCCCGGCTTAAGGGAAGTGCCCGAGGCAAAACTCTTGGAATGGCCCGCCAGTAAATTGCCAAAATGATGACAAAAAGTGATGAAGAAAGGGGTATGTTTTCCATTGCCCCATTTTTTCATATGAAAGATATTCTTTTCAAATTCGGGCATCAGCCGGTTATAAATCTCCGGCCGATCAGCATCCTCAATATTGAGTTTAAAATCACCATGCTGCTCATAATTCCCCAGTGAGTGGGCTCCCTCAATGGTAAGAATGGTGGAAATGACCCCTTCTTTGTTGAAGCTGGATTCAAACTCAGCATAATCCCCGGCAATGGCCATACGGGCATCAGCAGCCTGTTGAACAAGAAAATCATACTCCCCGAGCAACTCTTCTCCATAATAATCAACTCCTTGTTGTTCACTGATGCGGCGAAATACTTTTTTCACCTTATCGATGTCGAAACCGGTAATACAGGCTGCAAAATCGGGCATACGACGCGAACGCAATATAAGCTGGATGACGAAATGGTTGCGCTGGGGATCGAAGAAGTTTCGCTCTACCGGGCCCATGGCCAGGAATACGCCCCCGATGTTCCCTTGGAGTGCCTGATCGAGGTTGCTCTGAGAATTTTTGGTGGTATTGCTTACAGCACCCCGCAAAAGGCTGTTTAGATTGTCGCAGCTAGGCGACTGGCTGAATTCCTTCCAGATCCCTTTTTCCTGCCTGGTGACAGCATTTGCATTGAGGGGTTTGAGCTGGGGGTGGGCATGAATATCGATAATACGGCTCATAGCATTTCAGATTTAGTTGTTATACAAAGCAGAATTCAACAGCAAAATGTTCCAGCAACCGGCAATGGGGAGATAATTAAAGTGTCCGGAAATATCAATATGGGATCTGTATCCGCTTATTGACCCTGTGTTTTTTAATGGGAGGTATACTTTCAATATTATGCTACAAGGTAACTATAATTCTCCACAAATAAAAGCATTTTCAGCGCAGATTAAATTATTCAAACAAGGCCTTGCGTGAATCCAGCCAATAAGGAATTTGCACGTAACTATGGTAAAAATGAGATGATTTTTCACAATCCGCTGATGTATTTTGGCTATATTTGTTTCAAACCAAATTCACACTCATGATCCCAATAATAAAATACAAGGCCCGTTTAAACAAACTCCTGATAGCTCTCTTCCTTTTGGCCCTGCTTGGGTCATGCGGCACCAAAAGGCTGTCGGGAGACAAACAATATTCAGCTTCTTTTCAGAGTTACCCCAATGGATTGGCAGACATAAACCTGGAGTTGAATGAGAACCTGCGGTTTGTTTACACCATGGAGATCTACCCTGAACCAGGCAATGAGTCTGGCGATACCCTTCCTGAACTGTTTACTTTCAGGGGGAGATGGGGCAACGACACTGAAGATTATTATATCCGTTTCCATCGCCGCAACAAGCCCGACCTACATGCATTGGTAAGTCCGGGCTACGAGCCCACAACCAATGTAGAGGTTGCCGATGAACGCACTATCCGCTTCCCTCTCAAAGACCAGGAAATTGTGATATGGGGGATACGGTGTTTTAAGGAGGAAGGGGAGTGATTTTCTGGGTGATTGGGTTATCGAAGCGAAGCGAAGATTCCGCGACTGCAAGGATGCGGGATTGGGCTATTTATTAGTTATGAGTAATGGGTAATGGGTTATGGGTTTTCAGTTTATTTGGTTATTCCTGATACATCATTCAAAATTCATCAATCAACAATCATAATTCAACTTTTATCATCAACCACTTTATACCTTTCACTTTTAACTTTTCTCTTTTCACTTTTCTCTTTCCACTTTTATCTTTTCACCGATTTTTCGTATCTTTGCATCTGCAAACCAACCCAAAAGGGGCTGACATGGCTTAGACAGCAAGTTGAGTGGGTTTGTAAGCATGCCGAGCGTTGTGAATATGGCTCGTAAAAACTAATTCTCACGCCTTATAAACGGCAACGATTACAACTACGCAATGGCAGCTTAATAGTAGCTATTAACTGCATGCTGTTTCCCGGGAAGCGACGCCCGTTAGCGTCCCGAGTGAAGCATCGACAAAATACGGGATAAGGCAGGTAAGGCTTCGGTGCCTGCTCGAAAAACAAAGAAGCTCAGGCTGCGGATAGGGCCGCCTTTTCCCGGTCCAAGGCTGAACTCCCAACTAAAGGCTAAGCATGTAGAAAGCATTCGTGCTGCTTGTTTGGACCAGGGTTCGATCCCCTGCAGCTCCACACCTCGAAAACCCCGCTGAAAAAAATTCAGCGGGGTTTTTTTATTCATAGCATCCAGGGTTACACGCATTGATCCATCTGATTCTTCTTAAAACCAACAACAGAGTTAATAAATTTTTCCGATTCTTCTACAAGATATATAGATAAAGTTATATTTTAGCTAAGGAAAACCAATTGCATGAAGACACACCCCCTGAAACCCCGCAAAGCCCTCAACAAAGCCT
>SLIL01000254.1 GCA_007135645.1 Bacteroidales bacterium | reverse complement strand
CAAAACTGAAGTCCCTGGCAGCATTCCTGGAAAAAGAAACCGGAAATAACACCATCGCCTTTAGCGCGGTTGATCTGTCGCGAAAGGGCGAAATACAGGCATTTGCCCGTGAATTCAGCGGGCCGTTGCATATTCTGATAAACAATGCCGCTGCAACACCCCGCTCCCGGCTGGAAACTCCTGAAGGGATTGAGATGCAATTTGCCACCAACGTGCTGGGGTATGTCTGGATGATGGATTTTTTACACCCACTTATGGAAGGGCAGCCCGATGCCCGTATTGTAAACGTGGCCAGTTACTGGGCCGGCGATCTCAGCCTCAACGATCTGGAGTTTAAGAAAAGGTCGTATAACAATGACACCGCCTACCGCCAAACCAAGCAGGCCAACCGCATGCTCACCGTTGCCTATGCTGAATTGCTGGCCCCCAAAAATATTGCTGTGCTGGCAGCCCACCCGGGCGATGTAAACTCCAAATTGAGCAACAACCTGGGCTATGGAGGCTGGGAATCGCCTGAGCAGGGGGCTGCAACCCCTTTGTATTGCGCCACCGATCCATCCCTGAAAGGGACCACAGGCAAATACTTTGAAAATGGAAAAGAAACCTTTTGTGGCTTTTCACAGGATGATCAGGGCATCAAAAAGCTGCTGGAGATCTGCAGGGGGTATTGATTTGAGGTTAATCGTTGGGCGGACTGGAAGCCGCTGGTCGAACTTTAAGGTAAATAAAGTTGTGGTGGCCTGACGACTATTAGTTCGTCTGGTCACTGTTTTTTCCTCTCGCAAATGCCGCAGAGACGCAGTTTTTTAAAAATCACGTCGTGATTTTTGGGTGGGAGCAAACTGCATTTATCGGAGCTGAGCGGCATTTAGCGTTGCTGACCTCCCTTCGGTCGGTTGCAATGCCGCCCTTGAAATGTTATTGAATTTGCAATTCAACGATATGATTGGCCTGAATATTTTTAGGCCACGAATGCACGAATGGTTTTTGGGTTAATGTGTCAGCACAATCCGGGACAGGTCAAGCCCTGTCCCTACCTTGTATGCTGATGAATGAAACCAGGGCCGGTCAAGCCCGGCCAAAACAGCGCGGATAGAAGCAAGGTAGGGAGAAAATATGGCTGGGATGTTTCTGTCCCAATTCCAATAAACAAAAGCACAAACCCTTCCATGTGCTTGCCGGGCTTAACCGGCAATTGGTTTTTCATAAAGATGATCAGGTAGGGACAGGGCTTGACCTGTTGCGGAGAAAAAACAACACAATGATTTACAAATATCTGTAAGCCATATTACAACGACCTCATTTTTTCAGTAGCTTGAATTTTTCAGCTACTTCTGAAATTGCCTTTTCACAGGATGATCATGGCATCAAAAAGTTGCTGGAGATTTGCAGGGGGTATTGATTTTGTTGGTGCCATAGAAGTTATGTCTGGTTTTGAAATTGTTGAAGTTGCTGGTTGGGCAATTTAGAGAGGTAAATGAGCATTAAAAGCGGTAATCTCAAAACCTTAGAATATGGTATAAAAACCGCAAAAAAACACTATATTCGTAGAAACAACCAAAACTTACCACAATGCAAGTGTCTATAGATATCAACGTTGAACAATTGCTTGTTCTTATAAAAAATCTTCCGGAGGATCAGTTGTTGAAGCTTTATGGTGAAATTACCAAAACACTGAAAACCAAAACAAATGTAGACAAAGATGAATATCTTGATATGCTTTTGCAAGCCCCAACAATGAGTAAAGATCAGTATTTAGCATTTAAGGAAAACAGAAAAAAATTTAACCAATGGAGAACAAGCTGATCTGTCTTGATACATCAGTTTTGATTGATTTTTACAGAAAGAAAGACAAGAAAAAAACGTATCTCTACAATCTTTCTATTACGTATTCACTCTTTGCTATTTCCTCAGTAACCTTGTTTGAAATATACATTGGAAGTGATGAATCACAAATGGTATTTTGGGAAAGATTTTTTAGTTCCAAAGTCATTTTGCCTTTCGGCAATAATACAGCAAAGCTTGCTGTGGAAATAGACAGAAAACTAAAGTTGCAAAGAAAACGAATTGAAATACCTGATCTGTTTATTGCTGCTTCTGCAATTGAACATAAGCTTCCATTGGCTACACTAAACATAAAGCATTTTCAAAGAATTGAAGATCTTGAGCTTATCAATATTTGATCAAGACAAACTATACTTAATCGCAAGTTCCAGGTTTTCTAATACGTTTAAGGCTCTGCAATTAATCCCGAATTTGATTTATTCTCGTTCGCAAATCAGAGAGGTATCGGGTCTTTTTCTAACAAAAACAAATTTCGTTTGGTTTAAACAAACTACCCTGAAACTTGCAACTGTTTGAATCAGGTTTCCCTGCAATAGATCCTATACTCATCACCCGTAGCTGTAAACCCATTGCAGATATGATTCCAGCCTTTTTTTTCGTAAAAGCCCACCAGGTCGGTGTACAGATATAGTTTTTGATAGCCCATGGCACGGGTTTGTTGCAACCCATGCTCCAGCAGCATGCCCGCCAGCCCTTTTCCGCGGTATCCGGGTTCGGTATACAGGCAGGCCAGCCAGGGTTTCAGGTCCTGACGGCTGATAAGGTCATTGATCAGCAAGGCATAGGTGCCAATGATTTTGTTGCCTTCCAGGGCAAGGTAAAAATTGGGTACATCATTGGGGTCGTGTACAGAATTTACGATGCAATCCCTGTAAAAAGGGAAATTATTCTCTTTGCCCCAGCAGTTCCAGAAATAATTGACAGCATCATCCATCAGGTCCTTTCTGCTTGATAATTCAATGATCTGTATTGGTTTGTCGTTCATAATCAGTTGGTTTTTTAGTTAAGCCTGAGTAAAAATCACAAAGCCGCCTTGATGCTTTTGAACATTACATTTCCGATGGCCTGGTGCCCTTTACCATTGAACTGGTTGGCGGTGCCGGTGAAATAGAGCCCGGTTTTGGGGTTGTAGAAGGAAAAGGCACTGGTTTGCCCCCAGAAACCCAGCACTTCACCAATGGGTTTAAATGGAGATACGATCCATGGGATCCACATTTTCTCCAACCCGATGCCAAAGTAAAATACGCCGGGGGAAAACAACATTCTCCATTTTTTCAGCGATTCAATCCTTTCCTTGGGGAAGAAATCACCATTGAAAAATGCGCGCAGGATCTTCGCAGATTCTTCGGCTGTGGATACAACACCCCCTTCAACGGCAACGGAGGCCATATACTTTGGCAGCCATATTTGCTTATTGCCCGCATAGAACCGGGCGGGGCTGGTATCGTTGGTGTCCTGATAGACGTAGGTATTTTTCAGGCCCAGGGGGTCAAAGATAAATTCGCGGAACACCTGTTCAATGGGCTTGCCGGTTATATTCTCGATAATATGTCCCAGCAGCTGGTAGTTGGTATCGGAATAGGCTGCTTTGGAGCCGAATTTGAACCTGGGGTTAAGCGTTTTTACCACCTCCAGGGTTTTCTCCAGGTGCCAGGGCTGGTCTTCTCCCGCGATGAGTGCGTCGGCGGCAGTTTTCCCGTCGGGCTGCTTGTGAAAAAAGTAATCAGGTATGCCCGATGTGTTGGAAAGCAAATGAAGGACCTTTAGATCATTGCTGTAGTCCATGCCTTTGTAAATGTGGATTCCCTGCACCATTTCATCGGGAAGATGTTTGCCCAGCTTGTCTTCAAGGGAGATTTTGTTCTCCTCCATAAGCCTCAGCATTACAATGGTAACCAGAAGCTTGGTGGTGCTGGCGATAAAATATTTGCTGTCAGGGTTGATATCGCCCGCTGCTGATGTGTGCACAAAGGAGCGGTCTTCGTTTTCCACATGAAATACGGTACTGAAAATATTTTTGTTGTTGATGATCTTTTCAACCCATTGGTTGATGCGTTCGGGGGTAAGTTTGTTGGTCATAGCTATAGGAATAATCAGATTTAGCCACACAAAGGTTTGTGTAAAATTAAATGGATTGTTTGGTTCTTGAATATTAAATGTTGTCTCAATGCTTAAATCTCAGATCATCATCTCCAGTCTGGGCCAGAGTTCAAATCTCTTTCCGGGTCTGGCTTTCTGAATGATCTCTCTTGCAGGGATAGGGGCCATTATCGATTTCCTGATCATGCAATATTGCTGAACATCGGTATCAGGAGAAGAGATGGTTTTTACCAGTTCAAACCCAAAATGCTCATACAGCCCTACATTGGAAGGATTGTGGGTTTCCAGCACCAT
>SLIL01000227.1 GCA_007135645.1 Bacteroidales bacterium | reverse complement strand
TTTAAGATAATCATCCCTGGGTGTGATTTAAACTTAATCATGGAGGCTTTATCTTTTTATCTCGTTAATCCATACAGTTGATATTACCTTGGCCTGAATCGGCTTTTTCATTCATTTACAGCGATACGAAGATTTAATTGTTATTCAGCATGGAGACAGGCCTTACCGGGGTTGCGGCCCTGCTTTCGTTGCCCGAGGTATCCACGGCACGCACCCTGTACCAGGAGGAATCAGTTCCCTGGCTATCCACAAACCCCGGTTCGGAAAGTAATTCCTGGTGAAGGGGCTCAAAGCGGCCTGTGGGAGTATTGGACCTGTAAACCCGGTAACCGGCCAGATCTGCTGCCCCGGAACGGTCCCACCTGATCACGACTCCTTCTTCGTTATATGCTGCCTGCACATTGCGCAGGGCAGCAGGTGGGTTGAAATTCCTGAAGTGCAAGGTGTCAGGCGTAGCAAACTCGCTTTCATTCCCGGCAATATCAACTGCCGTTACGGTGTATAAATAGTGATTGCCGTGCTCCAGACCCTGTTCATCACGGTAGAACCGTCCTGAAATATCCGTCCTCTCTATTTCAATGAAATCTTCTTCATGCTCCAGGGACTTGCGATAGAGAACGTAACCGTCCAGATTGCGCGACAGGGAGGCATTCCACGAAATATTAGCCCTGAAACCATTGTCATTTACTGCTGTAAGGCCGGCTGGAGGATCGGGAGGAGTGAGGATGGGGATCTCCAGAAACAGGGAAAGTGTATCGCTGTAGTTGTTGGCTTTACTGGCCGAAAACAGTACGTACTGGTAGCGTGTTCCTTCCAGAAACCCCGTTCCGGCTTCTCCGGTATCAAAATACCGGGTATCGGTGATGTTTTCAAAAGTGAGTCTGCTGAAGGCACCTTCACTGCCATCATCAACCCTTTTGCGCATGATTACAAAAGTTTTGAAATTATCGCTGAAGGCTTCCTTCTCCCATGAAAGCTCCACCTGCAGTGTTTCGGTATTGAAAAGGGCAGTGAAATTATGGGGCATGGAGGGGGGAAGCAGATCGGGCACCTGTTCCATAACCAGCGAGCTCTGAGGGCTCTCGGTGCCGGCTGCATTCACGGTGGTGATGTAATAAAAATAGGCTAACCCTCCGGTTGCAGTTGAATCGATCCAGGAGAAAGCGTTGGGTTCAAGGGGCTCAGTGTTGAGTCGGGTAAATGCTCTGCTCATATCGGTGCCCCTGTAAATGTTGTATCCCGTAACCTCGGGTGTTGAAACGGGTTCCCAGGTGATCACCACATTGTTGTCCATATCCAGTTCCGAAACCACCTCGGCCACAGGTTGGGGCGGCACATTATCCATGAGCTCGAATATGTATTCCTCGCTGCGTTCGCTTTCCCTTCCGGTAAAGTCAACGGCTGTCATAAAATAGGTCTCCGTAGTGTTGATTACTGGTGATTCAAAGCTGATAAAGTGATTGTCGGCAGCATTGTTACGGATAACAATGGCATCTGTAACCCTTTCGGGCTGTCCTGTTCTTTCGTTTATCCTGTAAATGTAAAACTGGATCACGTAGTCAGGCTGATGAACGGGTGCACCGGCATAATACCAGTGTATTGTAACCGTTCTTCCGGTATTTTCCACATCCATAATTTGTGGTGATACCATGGTAAGTGGCTGAAGGCGTGCACTCTGGGTGAGTTCTTTTCCGGTGGGCCTTCCCATAAAGTCAACAAACTCGACCCTGTATGTAACTTCGCTGCCCACGGGTGCATGCTCGTCAATAAACAGCCTGCCCAATGCCTGGGCCGCTTCCGGGAAAAGTGCTGTGGCAATGGAATTCTCTACCGGAAGGGAGCGCATCCTCATCCATAGCATGGATGCATTCTCGGCTTCGTAGAAAGCAAGAACCTGCAAAAACCGGTCTCCAAGCATAGGGCGCAACTCATCTGCCCTTACAGCAGGGGTTACCGGCTGCTCATTGATCCGTGCAAAATCACCCCCGGGGCTGTCGCTTCTGTAAATATTGAAGCCATTGCTTATGGGTACATTCTCATTATGGTAGATATATACCCTGTCATCCAGAGGCACAATAAACAGTTGTGGCCTTGCCTGTGCGAATGATTTTCCTGAAAAGATCAGGATTAAGAATACCAGGAAAAGTGAACGTTTTATTTTTATGTTACTCATATCATGGGTTTTGAAATAGCTGAATCTGTTTGTTTGCATAACTTCTGGTTGATAATGAAATAGCTGGCACTGCCCGTCAACAGGTGATCGTCAGAAACCAATAAAGTTAAAATCTGTATGAAGGGGCAATGTCCATGAAGGTTTGGTATAGCTGGATTGGGTTGTGACACCTGCATAATTCATAACCCTCACTTCTACCGTATAAGAGGTGCCCAGGGTAATGACCGGGATATAGACTTCCAGGCTGCCGGGTTGCGTATACATCCCGCCCGAATTGGCAATGGTTGTCCAGTTTCTTACCACACCACCAGTGCTGTTAAGCACCCGGTATCTAACACTAAGGATGGGCAGACCCGGATCGTAGATGTTTCCAATGCTTATGGATAAAGAGTTGTTGCTGTAAACCGGTGAAATAGTTGCCTGAGAAGGCGCCGATCCAAGCTGGAAGGGGCCTGTGGAGGCAATGGCTGATGCCCTTCCCTGAGAATTGACCGCCCTTACATTGACATAAAGATTGGTTTGCTGAGGCAATCCGTCTTTAGGCACATTGAAAAAAGGTACAGAATGCGGTTCCTGAGGGATGATTGACCAGGCCCATCCTATCCGGACAGCAAAGAATTGCTGGTCAAGAATAAAATCACTGCTCCAGCTTCTCACATTGGATGATCCCGGGGATGTACCAACAGAGTACCTGTAACCCACCGTCTGCGATTCCAGGTCAAGGGAAACCTGTGGCAGATAGACAGCCAGTGCACTTAAAAAGGCAAAACCGTTAATCTTTGGTGCAGTTGGCCTGGTGGGGTCAATAGCAATAATGGGATAAATGGTAAGTGGGTCGCTTTTGCCTCCTGCCCTGTTCACCGCCCTCACATGGAAGTAAAGGGAGTCTGTATAAGATACCCCGAACCCTGAAAGGGTAACCGTTTCCTCAGTTGTTATTTTAATATCTTCAATTTGCTCAAAAGCTTCCTGGGGCGAAGCAACAGAAGTAAGAACATACTCAAAGTGACGTATTCCGGATTCGGGATCCTCAGCATTGCCCCAGTTCAGGGTCACTTCAGGTGGCGCAAAATTGCCCTGAACATTGTATTTCGGGCTTTGCCATCCCGGTATACTGGTAACAAAGGGGAATGTAGTTGTTGGACTGGCAAACGTAACATAAAAAGGTGTGGTACTTTGATTTACCGGTGTTGATGGGGGTGTGCCATCATAAAGCAAAGGCAGACTTTGACTACGCTCACTGTAAAGCCCCTGGGTGTTAAAAGCCCTTACACTTACATAGTAATTGGTATTGTGCTCCAGTGACAGCCCAAGGATGGATGTGGTAATTCTGCGTGTAATACCACCTTCCTCAACAGATACAGGCTCTAAAACACCCACTGCATCAGTCCAGTCAAGCACATTGGTTGCACCTACCTGGGTGCCCAGTGCAAACTGGAACGATGCGATATCAGAAGAAGGAGCATAAGCTTCTATGGTCAGGTTGATCCTGTTGGGATCATCCGTGTAAGCCCTGACAGGGATAAACTGGTTCATATACTCTGTGTAATGCAGAAAGTTTGCCCATGGTTGAGAAGGTGGAGGAACATTGTCAGGGATCTGCTCACCACCCGGTGTGCTGGTGCCATTGGCATCCACTGCAAGAGTTACCTGGGTGGAGACAATGCTTGTATTTCCGCCACTGCCCCTTGCTCTTACGGCAATGGTATAATTGCGCTGTAGTTCACTCACGTTTCGTTTAAACGTGTAATGCTTTATACTCTCAAGGTCTCCGGCTGATTTGAATGGCCCTATTCCGCTTGGGTTGATGGAATAACTGGTCTCAGCAACCTCATCAGGATGTTGTGCAACCCAGCTTATGGTAGCCCTGTTTCTCATGTTGAAATAATTAGGATTGACCATCAGGCTCGAAATAACAGGTGGTTCAAGCATCTGGGCTATTTCATACTGGCTTTGCTCGATTTCCATCAGTTCCTCCTCCTCAAGCGCAGATTCAAGGATCAACGCATAAGCATGCAGCATGCTGTAAATGGTGGTGGCCATCTGGGCTTTTATGCTGTACAACAGATCAA
>SLIL01000258.1 GCA_007135645.1 Bacteroidales bacterium | reverse complement strand
TCAGACATCTGCTCCAGTTACCTCTATAACGGTTAACAATATCAACGGTACGATCGTTTATCATCAGGAGCAGATCCATAACCGTGAATATACATTGGATATCCATTCGCTGGAACCTGGTGTATATATCATCCGGATTGTTAAGGATGAAAGGGTATATACCCGCAAATTCCAGGTTGTGCGATAGTTTGATTGTTTTTACAATTATGTAAACGGACAAAAAAAACCTTCAGGGTGTTGAGTAACCCTGAAGGTTTTTTATTTAATTCTGTTATGATTGAGGAACGCTTTTCCCTTGCACTAATTCCGTCCCACGATCAGGCGCACCACTTCTCCTTCCGCACTTCTGAATACATACACCCCCGACTTTAGACCTGCAATTGAAAGGGATGAGGTGTGCTGAATATCACGCACCCTTTTCCCATGAAGATCATAAAGAGTACCCGATACCTTTTTGTTGAAAAATACTGTTTCGCCACCTGCGGGGTTGGGAAATGCCACCAGTGCAAGCGGATTATCCACTGAGAGTTGGGTCACAGAAGTAGCATCGCCCAGGCTGATAAAGTTCAATGCCAGCATATCGCGTGCACCCACGTTGGGGTCAAGCTGCACTCCCGTATGGTAATAGAGCCAGCGCAACTGCACATAGGGCTGGCCAATGGCCTCTGAAGGCAGCGGAAGTTTTTCGAATGCCTGTGTATGATAGGGGAAGCTTCCCCTGGTATATTCAATAACGGCCCCTTCTGCATCCTTCAAATCTTTCCAGTGGCTTTGCAGGGAAGTACGGTATTGCAGGCGAATGGCGTAGGCCCTGGAGTTGGGGATGATGGTGGATGCCTGCCATGAAATATTGATCTGATCAAGATCCCGTGTATCCAGTGCAAGCACAGCAGCGCCCAGATCGCGGCCCCGGCCCGTGTTGATAAATGATACCCCACTGGCATTGAGCCCGTTGATACGGGTACGTCTTTCGTTGCGATAGGGATAACCAATATTGTCCTCATCCTGGGATGCATAGTCATCATGTGGGATGAAATAGGCATGCATCATGGCTGTTGCCAGTGTGGCATCGTCGGATTCACCCTGCAAAAAGATCATGTTGTCAGGAAAGCTTCCTTCCGGTTCATCAGGACTCCAGAAATCAAACACAAAGGATTCCTGTGCCAGGGGCACCGCCTCAGGATGCACCAGAAGATAGAATGAACGCTCCAAGGGTGGGTTTACCCCGTCGCTCACCTGAAAATGGACCATCCCTCCTCCTCTTTTAACAGGTTCAATGACGATGTTGTTATTCTGCAATGAAACATCTGCAATTTCCGGATGGTGATTATCAATGGTATATTGAAGGGGTTCCCCATCGGGATGTTTGAAGTAATATCCCATAGCAATATTGTGGCTGGCCTGATTCTCAATCAGCTCCAGGTGCTCCGGCAGCACCGATACCTGCAGTGGTGGCCTTATGGTCTCTTCCAATGCTTCCCCATCCAGGCTCACATTGTCGATCCGGTTGTTGCCTGCTTCTCCCCCATCTTCTGTCTCATCATATCCAAAGGAGATCTTAACTCCAAACAAAGGATTGTCATTGGCTTCCGAAACATTGATAAAGTCTGCGATCTTTAATTCCGGTTTCCCTACAATGGCAAGGGTATCAAAGGGAATAAAGTTTTCGCCGTCGATGGTATAGCTGATGTATTGCCTGTTGGCACCGCTTCCCGAGCGTCGTGTTTCATAAGAAAAGACCACTTCTTTGTAACCCGTGGTTGGAAGTTCAAACAGCAGGCTTGCACCGATGGGGTTATTGATCCTGAGATGGGTTCCGGCCTCATCCCCATTGCGGGCATTCAATCCGCTGAACCCCTGACCGGTACCGGAGGTCATTTCGGCACTACCGGCAGTGTTGCTCGCCAAACCGGCATCGTAAATGGTATAGGATGGTTCCAGCAGCTGCCCGGTATCATTGAAATTCCAGTAGTGGATCATAGTAAGAGGCTCACCCAGCTCCCCGTCCATCCATTGCAAGCGTTGCCTGAGCCAGTTGGTCATCCATTCTATTTCTTCCTCAAAAGAGTCGGCCACGAACCAGTTGGGCCATATCCACTCCCCCAGTATGTTCCACCGGTTGAAATTTCGCACCTGCGCCTCCCGCAGCAGGTTGGAATTATGATGGATCTTTCCTGTGAGGTGCACCTCAGAGAAAGCATTCATGCGCAAAATCCGGTAGCGGCGTTTGTATTGCTCTTCAAACCAGGGGTCCTGAAACAAACGGTTGTACCAGCCATACATATAGTCTTGTTCACTAAGGAGGCTGTAGTACCATCCCTGTGGGTTCCATCCGCCCAGGTAGTTGGCATTTCCAAGGGCCAGGTTAAAATCCCATAAAGGGCCTGATTTTACTTTGCCCTGCCGGTCTTTGGTAAAGAAGGTGCTCAGACGGTATCCGTCGATCTCCTTTGTAACCTCTGTAATAAGGTGCATATCAATGAAAGATCTTACATCCATATATTGCTGGTATCCAAGCTGTGGGTCGGTAAAATCATTACCGAAAAGTGCTGTTTCCAGCGAATCGACATAGCTGATAAGATAATCACGCTGGGCTGTAGAAATATTAAATTCATTGGGCCTGACATTTCTGAAAAGACTGTTTCGCTGGGTTAAAAAACCTGTTTCACCGTCATTGAGCCGGTCGATGGAAAAAATATAGCCGCCGGAAACTTCAGGATAAACATTGTAATAAGGTTCCAGCTCTTCTATCTCCACCCTGCCCGGAGCAATCTTGATGCGCTCGGTAAGCACATAAACTCCGCGGTAATGGGCAGATTGCAACTGGCTGCTGCTTTCCTGCAAGAACAATTCAATAAACCGTGTTCGGGGAGAATAATGCCCGGCATCCTCGCCAATGGCATAGGAAACGGCGTTTCGCATGAGGCTTTTGTCGGAATAGGGCCCGTGGAGCACCCAGTTATGATCTTCGGGCATATCCAGCAAACTTACTTTGAGGTTCCCTTCCCGTTCGTCAAGAATATGAAATCCATACCCTTTCTTGGGAAACATTTGCGAACTGGATCCCCTGATATTGATTTTTATCCTGCCATCGAAGGCATGGGGATCATCCCAGTTTACCCGTCCATTTTCTTGAGGTTCCTTTAGGATCATGTAAGCAGGAGACCTGTTGCCGGGAGTAACATTCTGAGTGAAAGACTGGATGATCATTACCGGCAGGTCGGATGAGAAATCAGCCAGTTGGGGATTGGGCCTGGTGTAAGTTACACCAGCTGGCATACCCGGCAGGCAACCGGGAGCAATGCTAATGGCCCTGAGGTAAGTGGAGTTGTGTATGGTAATGGGTCCCTGGTAAACGTGGCCATGGTCGATCCCCGGCAGGGTTCCATTGGTGGTATATTTAATCTGGGCTTCGGGATCATCAGTAAAGATCTCCGCGGTTACCTGGTGATTGTATATCCCGGTGGCAGGGGTAATAAACGGAGTAGATGAGATACAGTTGTACCCCTGATGGTGATTTTGCTCACCTGGTGTAGGCTGGTCAAAGTAAACCCAGTCAATGGTGTTTCCCGGCACCCTGCCGTAGGAAATGTTGGTGGGGATCTCCACCGGTGGCATTTCATCAATGCGGGTACCGTTGGGATGGGTAAGGATAATTTCTTCGCCACTGCTGCTGATTTTGAAGTTGGTGTGCATCATGGCCCCCGTGAGGAAGCAGTGCTGGGCACTGATGGGTTCATCTACGGTACCATCGGGCCATTGCCACCGAACGGCCAGATTATCTCCTCCATAGCCTTCCTTCATAAGTGCAGAGAGGTAGTACAGTTCGCCTTGCTGCAAAAAAACCGGTGCGGAAGTTTGTTCAGTAAATTTGTTCCATTCCCTTGGCATGGTCCAACCGGGCACCTGTGCGATCAGCTGTGTATTGTCGGGATCTGCACCGGAGCTCAGATACAGATGGGAATTGTCGTCGCTGGCGATGGTAAAAATGTAGTTGCCTGTCTGGGGGGGTACGATCCAGGTAAAGAGGTGCTGCCCATAATTATCATCAATATCGGTAGGGGCTTCAAAAAAGTTGCTGATAATGTTTCTGCTGGCGGGGTGATGGGGAAAAGTGTGATGATTGACCAGGGAAGCAACATCGGTTCCCGGGATTCCCGGGTAGAAACGCCGTTTTATTCCATTAAAGAGTCCGTTTCCCTGTGGTATCCTGTCTTTGCCCGATGCCCACACAAGCAGGTACTCGCCGGGCTGCAGGTGGTATGCCGGAAACACCCATTTGAAGGGTTCATCGTAGTTATCTGAAAGCCCAAAACCCTGGAGATTGACGGGTTCGTTTCCATAGTTGTACAGCTCAATCCAGTCTTCGAAGGAGCCATCTTCGTCGGAATAAAACTCCGAGTTGGAAGCCATGACTTCGTTGATGATGATTTGCTGGGAGTGGCTGGTTTTATAAAGGGTAAAAAGCAGAAAAAGAGCAACCGAAATACGGAGAAAGACAGTGTGGGTGTGCATTGAGGGTGTTATTAAATGTCAAAAATAAAAGTGCAAAGATACAAAAATATGGGGAGTTGGTGGTTCGGGTTTCAGTGGCGGGGTCACTGGGAGTGGTGATTTGCAAGACCCCCTAACCCCCTGAGAGGGGTAACTGGCGGTCGCTCCAGGGGTTTCGGCTTTCAGTGGCGGGGTCACTGGGAGTGGCCCCGTCACTTGGTCTTTAGTGGTCGGACGAACCGGGAGTCGTTGGACCACTTGAATCAACGGTGGTCTGACGACTTTAAGCTCGTCTGACCACTAACGTCACGATTTTTTTGGCTCGCAGGGGCGCAGAGACGCAGTTTTAAAATCACTTTGTGATTTTTGGGTGGGTATGATCTATAGTGGGCGGGCGAACCGGGAGTCGTCGGACCACTTCAGTCAATGGTGGTCCGACGACTTTAAGTTCGTCTGACCACTAACTTCTATATCTGAGCGTTGTGTTTAATGATCGATTTACAAAAATCTTTTACATGCAAATGATTAATTCCCTGAAAAGTAGCTTTTGAACTTACATCCATTGACACCACATACTTTGGGTAATTATTTTTGATTTTCAACAGGTTTCCAAATTCACGGTTTATTGTTGCATCATTTTCCAGCTTATAGCATACCTGAATATAAACCAGTTCGTTATTTTTTCTGGCCACAAAGTCAATTTCCCTTGTACGGTCTTCTCCAATGGTAATCTGGTAACCTGCAACTTTAAGGTGATTAAAAACAATGTTTTCCAGTAATTTTCCCATGTCAGCTGCTTTAAACCCGATGAGCGAATTGCGCAGGCCAATGTCATTAAAAAAGTACTTTTCATTTACTTCAAGAATTTTCTTGCCTTGCAAATCACTTCGTTTGACCCTGGATATAAAAAAGGCTTCACAAAGAAATGTAAGATATTCAATTACCATGGCAGGTGACATGGTGATCTTTTGCGATTTCAGGTAATCGCTTACCTTTTTTCCGCTCACCAGGGAGCCTAAATTATCAGCGATGTACTCACATAGATTTCTCAGCAACACAGCATTTCTGATCTGGTGTCTTTCAATAACATCACGAACCACAATGGTATTAAAAAGATTTTTTAAATAGTTAAATACAATTTCATCCTCAAAAGGCAAATGGATGAGATTGGGCATTCCACCGTAAATCATATATCTCTCAAAGTTTTCATGGGTATCCTCCAGATTGTGAAACGATAAAAACTCTGGGTAGCAAAGGCTGTAAACCTCAGTTTCAATTGTTCTGCCGCTAAGCAATGTGGCAATATCACCAGAAAGTATCTCTGAATTGCTTCCGGTACAATAGATATCATATTCGGGTTTCAGGAGAAAATGCCGGAGTGCTCTTTCAAACTGGCTGATATCCTGCACCTCATCCACAAAAAGTGAAATTTCATCGTTTGCCCGGGTTTTATCAACGTATGCGATGAGATCAGTGTAGTTCTTAATGGGGTCAAAAGCATAATCTTCTTTGTTAATGTAAATTATTTGTCTTTCCGGATTTTGCTTTTTAATCAGATCAATGATCTGGCGAAGTAAATAACTTTTTCCTGTTCTTCGCTGGCCTGTGATAACCTTTATGAGGTTTTTCCCGATGTAGGGCATGATCCGGTTAAGATAGATGTCTCGTTTAAGGTTTTGCATTTTTTTAGGTATAATTAAAACGTTTGCTAATTTACTGATTCTTTTTAGATATACCTAAAGAAATGTCGAATAATGGTATTGATTTGTGATTTCAGTGGCGGGGTCACTGGGAGTGGTGATTTGCAATACCCCCTAACCCCCTGAGAGGGTTAACTGGCGGTCGCTCCAGGGGTTTCGGCATTCAGAGGCGGGATCACCGGGAGTGGCCCCGTCACTTGGTCTTTAGTGGGCGGACGGACCGGGAGTCGTCGGACCACTCTCGTCAACTGTGGTCCGACGACTTTAAGCTCGTCTGACCACTAACGTCACGATTTTTTTGACTCGCAGGGGCGCAGAGGCGCAGTTTGAAATCACTTCGTGATTTTTGTTGCAGCCCCGGTTAAACCTGGTAGCATCCAACGGGATCTTCCAGCGTCTGCTTTTAGTGGCGGGGTCACTGGGAGTGGTAATTTGCAAGACCCCCTAACCCCCTGAGAGGGGGAACTGGCGGTCGCTCCAGCGTTTGGCTTTCTGTGGCGGGGTCACTGGGAGTGGCCCCGTCACTTGGTCTTTAGTGGTCGGACGAACTGGGAGTCGTCTGACCACTTTTCAATGGATGTGTTTTGGTCGCTTGCAGGGTTGTTATTTAAAACGATTATAAACTTGGGGTTTAGCATGCAATTTTTTATCTGAGAAAGAAAATATGTTTATCTTCGTTGCCCAAATGCCTGATTTTGCTGATCAAACAAGGCAAATGATCATCAAAAGAGGGATGTAAAAACTTATAAATCCGTCGGTTAATAAGCAATACAATACCGATTAGCCTAATTTTATTTCATGCTCGGAATTACCGGAATAAGTTACAAGTCAGCTCCCCTTGAGATCAGGGAAAAATATTCGTTTACGGAAGAGGAGTCGCTGCATTTCCTCAAGCAGCTTCAGATTGATCCCCAGCTAAAGGGGGCCGTATTGCTCTCTACCTGCAACCGCATCGAAGTCTATTACCATTTTGATGATACGGTGAAACATGATGCCCATGACACCATCATGCGCAACCTGGAGTTTTTCAAAAAATCGGACAAAAAAGAGCGGGAGCATTTTTATCATCATGCATCTGAAGAAGCCACAACCCACCTTTTCCGGGTTGTTTCGGGGCTTGAATCGCTGGTTTTGGGTGAAGATCAGGTGGTAACACAGGTAAAGAACAGTTTCAAGCTAAGCCTTGATCACAACCTGAGCAGCCCTGTGCTTACGCGCATGTTTAACAAGGCTTTTGAAGCAGGCAAGCGTGTGCGCACCGAAACGGTAATCAACCAGGGTTCGGCATCCATCAGTTCTGCCGCGGTGGAATTGCTCTGCAAGAACATCCCTGACATTGCAAATAAAACCATCACCCTGGTAGGTACCGGCGTAATGGGTGAGCTGGCAGCGGTAAACCTGGTGAAGCGCAATTGCAAATCCATCTATATTACCAACCGCACCTATTCCAAAGCAGAAGAACTGGCCCTGAAACATGGGATGAAAGCTTTTAAAATAGAGGATATTGAAGCTTACCTTCCTCAATCTGATATCGTGCTGGTTGCCACCGGGGCACAAAGCCATATCATAACCCATGAAATGGTTGAGAAGTTTCACGCTGAGCGCCAGGAGCCGCAGTTTTACATGGATCTTTCGGTACCCCGCAATATCAGCATAGAAATATCGCAATTGGCGGGGGTTAAGCTGTATGCTGTGGATGACCTGCAGGAAATTGTGAAGGAAACCCAGAACAAGCGCAAGGAAGCCATTTCGGAGGCCATGGAGATCATCGGGTTTGTGAAGGAAGAGTTTCATGACTGGCTATGTGCCCTGGATCTTACCCCATCGATCCTGAATATCCAGAAAAACATTGAAGCGGTAAGTACCAGTGAGCTGGAAGGTTTTCTAAAAGTAAACAGCGTGGGAGAAGATCAGATGGTTTCCCGGTTTGCCGACCATATTTCGCGCAAGTATTCCCGGTTGTTTATCCGTAATCTGAAAGAGGTAACCGATAATGGGAAGCAGCGGGAGTACATGGCCGTTATCAACCGGCTGTTTGAACTAAACAAGGCCAAAAGCAACGGAAGTGAATAAAACGATCACCATAGGAACCCGCGGCAGTGAGCTGGCTCTTTACCAGGCACACCGCGTAAGGGATGCCATGATAGCCGGACATCCCGGGCTGTCGGTAGAAATCAAGATCATCAAAACCAAGGGAGACAAGATCCTGGATGTGGCCCTTTCCAAAATTGGCGATAAGGGGTTGTTTACCAAAGAGCTGGAGACTGAGCTGTACAACCACACCATTGACCTGGCGGTGCACAGCCTCAAAGACCTTCCCACACGATTTCCTGAAGGCCTGTGCCTTGGGGGTGTGCTGGAGCGTGGCGAATACCGCGATGCGCTGGTGCATGTATCGGGAAAGAAGTTCAGAGAGCTGGATGAGCATGATGTCATTGCCACCTCAAGTTTGCGGCGCAGGGCCCAGCTGCTGAGGCACAATCCCGGTTTCAGGATCGTGGATATCCGGGGCAATGTGAACACCCGCCTTCAAAAGATGAACAACGGGCATTGCACTGCCATGGTGATGGCTGCTGCAGGCCTTCAGCGGCTGGGTCTGGACCATCTGATCACCGAGATCCTTGACCCGGAGGTATTTATCCCTGCCGTAAGCCAGGGGGCCATTGCCATGGAGATCAGGGAGGATGATCCACATACCGCTGAGATCCTTAATCGTATAACCCATGAGCCCACCCTTAAGGCTGTGACGGCCGAAAGAACTTTTCTGCGGATGCTGGAAGGGGGCTGCCAGGTGCCCATCGGATGTTTTACCGAAACCACTGCCGGGGCATTCCGTATCAAAGGGATTGTTTCCAGCCTGAATGCGCAGGAGGTAATTCAGGATGAGCTGAAAGGCCACCCGGATGATGGTGAAAAGCTGGCCGCACAACTGGCCAATTCATTTATTGAAAGAGGATCAAAGGAAATTCTGGAAGAAATCCGAAAAAATAATTCCCTGTAATCATGAAAGGCCGGATTGTGATCACTACCCAGCCAGCCGACCGTGCCAGGGGCCTGATGGAGCAATTGCAGCTGAAAGGTGCCCGGGCAATGAACATGCCGCTGATCAAGACCCGCACACAGCTGTTGCCGGAAGCGTCTTTCGGGAACCTGTTTATGAATTACCGGCCCGATCTGCTTGTTTTTACCAGCAGCAAGGGTGTACGTGGATTTTTTGAGAACCTGGCGCATGCAACAGGAAGTTATAGCCTCCCCTACCCTGTGGCCATTGCCGTAGTTGGCCCTGCCACTGCATCGGAGGTGGAGAATTATTCCAGCAAAGTAACTTACATCAACCCCGGCAACGATGCTTTGGCCCTGGCCGGATTTCTCAAAAAGGAGGTTTTAAAGCCTGAAGATAAGGTATTGCTTGCCCTGGGCAACCTGGCGCCAGGGTTTCTTGAGGAGGATTTGTGTGACGCGGCACAGGTAAGGCGGATCAATGTGTATGAAACAATCCTTCTGAAACCGGAAGATACAGAACCTGCCCGGCTGATCAGGCAGGGAAAGGCAGACATGGTGGTTTTTACTTCTCCATCAGCCTTCAGCAGCTTTCTGAACCATTTTGCCGGCTGCCCTTCTGTTCCCATGGCGGCCATCGGATCTACCACAGCGGCAGCTATCAGGGAAGCCGGGCATGAGGTAGCCGTTACATCCTCATCTCCCACTGCTGAGCAGCTGGCCAATGCCGTGAAAAACTTTTTCAAGGGGCATTAGGGGATTTGATCGAATGGATTAATTTTGCACAACCAATTCACTTTAGCGTATACCTGAAGCAACAAGCCTATGTATTTTCCCTCAACACGACTAAGAAGACTACGGAATAATCCGGTATTGCGGGCCATGGTGAACGAAACCACCGTATCGCTTGACAACCTGGTGATGCCTTTGTTTGCCTGCCCCGGAGAAAAGGTAAAAAATCCCATTGGTTCTATGCCGGGCAACTATCAGCTATCTGTTGATATGCTGGTTGAAGAGTGCAGGGAGCTTTACGGGCTGGGCATAAAATCGGTATTGCTGTTTGGCATCCCGGAAGAAAAAGACGAGCACGGGCTGGTGGGTGCCGATGACAACGCCATTATCCCCCGCGCTATAAGGGCTATAAAGGATGCAGTGCCCGAAATGTTTATCATTGCCGATGTGTGCAATTGCGAATATACCACCCATGGCCATTGCGGCACCATTGTAAACCAGGATGTGGACAACGACCTTACGCTAAAAACCCTTGCCAAGCAGGCCGTAGCTTTTGCCCGGGCCGGTGTGGACATGGTGGCCCCCAGCGATATGATGGACGGCCGCGTGGTTTACATCCGGGAGTCGCTGGATGAAGAAGGGTTTACCCAGGTTCCCATTATGGCCTATTCGGCCAAATATGCATCGGCATTTTACGGGCCTTTCAGGGATGCGGCCGAGAGTTCCCCACAGTTTGGCGACCGTCAAACCTACCAGATGAACCCCTCCAACAGTAACGAAGCCATGCGCGAGATTGAACTGGATGTGGAGGAAGGAGCTGATATCGTGATGGTAAAACCGGCTCTCTCGTATCTTGACATCATCCGCCGGGCCAGGGATACCTTCAACATTCCCATTGCTGCTTACAATGTAAGTGGTGAATTTTCTATGGTAAAGGCTGCTGCGCAGAACGGCTGGATCGACGGCCGGCGGATCACCCTGGAGATCATCCGCTCCATTCGACGGGCCGGGGCCGACATCATCATTACCTATCATGCCAAAGAAATAGCCCAATGGCTGGAGGGAAAAACCAGTTTCTGAAAAGGGGAAAACGATTAATTTAGCATCATCAACCATCTACCGAAAATATCCAGAACATGCATAAAACACTTCTCACCATTACCGAAAACAGCAACAATAAATCGGGGCAGTTTTTCCTGATTGCCGGCCCGTGTGTACTCGAAAATGACACCATGGGTTTTGAGATTGCCGAAACCATAAAAGGGATCACGGATAAGCTGGGCATTCCCTATGTGTTTAAATCTTCATACCGCAAAGCCAACCGGTCGCGCAAAGACAGTTTTACGGGCATTGGCGATGAAGTTGCACTGACCACAATGCATAAAATTGCCCGTGAGTTTGACCTGCCGGTGATCACGGATATCCATACGCACGAAGAGGCGTTCCAGGCGGCCCATTATGTGGATGTTTTGCAGATCCCTGCCTTTTTGTGCCGGCAAACCGACCTGCTCACCGCGGCAGCACAAACGGGAAAACCCATCAACATCAAGAAAGGTCAGTTCCTGGCGCCGGAATCCATGCAGTTTGCCATAGAGAAGGTGAAAGCAGCGGGTAACGATATGGTGTGGGCCACTGAGCGGGGAACCACGTTTGGATATGGTGATCTGGTGGTTGACTTCAGGGGGATCCCAGTGATGCAGGGTTTTGATGTGCCTGTGGTGCTTGATGTGACCCACAGTCTGCAAAAGCCCAATACCAGCAGCGGTGTAACAGGTGGTGTGCCTCATATGATCGGAACCATTGCCAGGGCAGGGATTGCAGCCGGTGCCGACGGGTTGTTTATCGAAACCCACCCTACCCCTTCCAAAGCCAAATCTGACGGCGCCAACATGCTTCCCCTGGATCAGCTGGAGGGGTTGTTGGAGAAATTGACAAGGATCAGGGAGGCGATCGTTTCCTGAGTGGTGGAGTCCTCAGAATGTTACCGGGATGAGAACCGGCCGGAGGGAGCTCAACGAAGTTAAATTACCCTTTGACAGGTGGCCCCCGCCTTGTGTGACCCAATGCTTTGCTGAACGCAATTGGTAATTCCGGCAAACCTGGTAAAATTTTGTTTTCTTCGTCTTACTTTTGGCTTGAACCAAAAGTAAGCAAAAGTTCAAGGCTGCGGATATTTTCCGACAAATCAAGGCTCTCTCCGCGAAAAAAATCAATGCCTGTTTTGTTAAACACCTTGCTATTCATGTCAATCTTCAGAATGTTACCTGTTTGCTGTTAAGGGTATCCGGTAACCCAGGCTGCGATTTTTCTTATTCGCTCCGTATCGCCCTGATTTATTACCGGAAAATCTCCAAGGCCGGAGGGGTGCTTCGATCAACAGGTGGAAGGTAAGAATAGCAGCTAAATCGATTCGAAATTAAAGGCAAACCTTATTTTTAGTATTTAAACCTAAGTAGCTATTTAGTTTGGAATAAATCCTGAGCGTCGGCCAGGAAAGATAATTGTATGCATACAAGTTTTTGACGACGCAGCTTACAATGAAGGTAATCGAATTGAAGGGAAATAAAGAAGTATCAGCGAAGCTGAATCTCGTAAATATTACCAGACGATAGTGTTAAAAATTGACCCTTTAATTTGTTGCAAATATTAATTTTTATAGCTATATTTAGAAATGGCCATTTTGATCGTTAAACCAACAATTCATCGTGACGAACATCGGATCGGGCTTCGCTACAGGTTTGCGGCGGGTAGCGACATAGACCGTATTACCAGGCAATTGCCCGGACGGTTGTATAGTGCCACTAACAGGATGTGGCATATTCCCTGGCGAGAGGATTACCGGGATTATCTGCATCAGGCCTATTGTAATGTGGCCGGAATTGAGCTGCAGTTTGAAGAGGCTGACACATCTTTTTTTGCAAATCTGCCTTTGCCCGAAATGCGTGAAGAGAAGATAACAGAGCCGGAACAAAAGGTTGTTATAAAGATCACTATCGACAAAAAGAATCAGAAGTTTTACCTTGATCACGGATATCACAAGGAGTTGTTTGGTTTGCTGGCATCCACCAAACGGGGCATCTGGTCCAAACATCATCGCAACTGGATCTTTGAGGGGGATAATGAGCTCTATGCTCACATTACCGGATTGCTTAGAAAGCAAGGTTATGATTTTGAGCAGGTTGTAGCCCGGGATATGGAGCCAGAGGAGATTCAGGAGCAGGAGAAACAAGAGGAGAAACAAGAGGAGAAACAGGATAAGGTTGTTACGGAAGCGTTTTCAGGGATTCTACAGGTTTATGATCACACTCTTACCCTAAGGCGGATGAGCCCTGCCACGAAAAAGATCTACACGGGTTTTTTCAAAAAGTTTTTGCATGTGCACCGGGATAAGGATATTGATGCAATGACCTATCATGATATCCTGGCCTATATAAAAACGTGCGCGGAAACCTTGGGCCAGACTTCGCTGGTGCAGACCATGGCGGCCATTAAGTTTTATTATGAGCGTGTGCTGGGCAGGGAGAAGATGTATTTTAACCTTGTAGAGAGCAAGGAGGTAGTAAAGAAGGTGTTGTTTTTGCCCTTTTACGAGTTAAAGCCGCTGCTGGAGGGGATAGATTCGCCGGGCGACCGGTTGTTGCTCTTCCTGGTATATCATGCCAACCTGGGATTATCGCAGATAATTGCACTTGAAAGGGATTGTGAGGATCTGTTCAGCGGCACTTACACCCTTGCGGGTCGCGATGAGGAGGCAGAGGCCTTTTTCAGGGTTTTGGTGCGTGAAAGCAGGGAGCTTTACGGGCAAAATCAGTATCTTTTTGAGAACAAGGGCAAGCCCTATACTGTTGACAGCCTTCGGAGCAAACTATACCGCATCATGGGTCACTACCGGCTGGCTGACCTTTACACCAGGCAATACGAGCTGATCCTGAACCAGACCAGCTACAGCCCTGCTACCCGAAAGAATTACCTGGGCACGTTTATGCGGTTTCTGAAGTATTTCAATTACAAGCATCCGGCGTTTATCAGTGATGAGGACATTCGTGATTACATGATCCTGCATCGCGAGAAATCGGCTTCGCACCAGGACAGCATGGTGAATGCTTTCCGGTTTTTCTTTGAGCGGGTGCATGATCAAACCCTTTCGCCCCGCCATGTGGTGAGGCCTCGCAAAGGGTTTTACCTGCCCGATTTCTTTTCGCAGGAAGAGATCACAGCCTTGCTTGGGGCCACGGGCAACGTCAAGCATCAGCTGTTGGTTGCCATGATGTACACGGCGGGATTGCGCAGACAGGAGTTGCAAAACCTGCGCCTGTCGGATGTGGATTTGAAGCGCAACCGGCTGTTTATAAAGGATTCCAAGGGAAAGAAGGACCGGTACACCGTTTTTTCGACGCACCTGCACAAGCTGTATGAGGAGTATCTGCAAATGGCCAGGCCCAGGGTGTTTGTGTTTGAGGGCAACCGGGCGGGCACGAAATACAGTTTTGCCAGCATGTCAGGGGTATTGAAGGGTATGGCCAAGGCAGCGGGAATACACCGTAATGTACATTTGCATATGCTCAGGCATTCGTTTGCCACCCATCTGCTGGAGGATGGCAAGGATATCCGCTACCTGCAGGAATTGCTGGGGCATAAGAGCATCAAGACCACCGAGCGCTACACCCACATCGTGAGCGATGCCCTGGAAACGGTTGCCAGCCCCTTTGACCGGCTGGCGGGGCAGATAAAGCTGGGCGGAACGAAGAAAGGCCGCGGGCCTTGAAATCTATGAATGCAGGATGATTATGCCTGAATATACTATGGTAGTTGGTGGGAGGCCGAAGAATCGAAACAAACCAGTAAGATGATGTATATAAAAGCCTGGCATTTTGTTCGGGGAGTGGGTTTGCTATGTTTTTAGGAATCGAAAATGTGAGTCCACTCCGAAAAGTACAATACCCCCCATCCCCCTAAGAGGGGGAGCTCACAACTTATTAAATTTATGCGAGTTATAAAGGACAGTTTTATCAATAGTATTTAAAAAAGGACTTTTTAGAGCGGGCTCAAAATGTTAAACATGAGTATTTATATGCAAAATGATGTAAAAATTCCGTTTATATTTCATACATTTGACACTGTAAGTTATGTAAGCCATGTAACTTATATGCCGAAGGTTTGTAAAAAAGAGACAAAAACACTAATTAAACAACCCATGCCTGAAGAGATAAGAGGACATATCAGAAACAGCAATACTATCGTTAAGTCAGGCAGTTACGCCCAGAAGCAAGAATAGGAAATACAGCATAAGCACAATGTTGTTGTGCTATCGTTGTAGTTCAGCTTGAATAAAAAAATAGGGGACAAAACCCGGTGCGATTTTTACGTCAGGCCATTTTCGCAATTAAGGAAAAAAGCAAAACAAAATTACGGTGAAACCCGTGCAAAAACAGCAATAACGGAACGCAGCTCTTTGAAAACGCAGGGTGAAAAACAGTTACTGAAAACCATTCTATGGCCGAAACTACCCGAATATTTTTTGCAAATTATAGGACG